>NZ_JBHIPD010000021.1:0-23308 GCF_042195865.1 Bartonella sp. AP36NXGY
ATCTGGGGGCGTGTTTATGGCAATGCAAAAATCAATAAAAAAAGCAAAGTAAGGTTGGTTCCAAAAAATTGTGAGGTGTATGAAAGGGATAATGTTGTCAATATAACTGATAAAACAGAATAAAGAACGGCGTGGGGGGCGTGCCTTCTTTATGGTGTATAAACGCATATAAAATGCATTGCTATAAACATCTCATAAAAGAGAGAGTAACATAAAAAAAGCCGTGTCAAGTGATATGACGCGGCTTTCAAATGTCTATTCTAATGATTAAAATGAATCATCCACAATGGAGTAATGAATGCATATATACAAAACGTATCATATTGCAAGCACTCTATGAGAGATATGAAAACTTATCAAAAGAAACGTAAATGTGCGTATGATCTTTAATAACTCATTTGAATTACAGAGCCTATAAACGCTTGTTATGGCTATTAAACGTATCAAACAAATCAAAATGCTCGGTAGCTTTAACAATCCAATCAAAAGCAAATGCATATTAAGTGAATGTCTTGTAAAAACGTTCTTTTTACATTTGGAAGCGTTGGTTTTTACAAAGCAGCTTTTCATAAGATAAATAAACAAACGCTTTTATAAAGTGTAAGGTTTTTAAGATTTTGCTCTGCTGTGAAATCTAGATCTTCATTTTTCATAAATGAAACGTTCTTAAGAGCAAATGATAACTAAGTTATAACTGTAATAAAAAAAAGTTTTAACGTTTCTTATAAAGATCTCATTTTATGTTTCAAACGTTTAAACGTGCATTTAAAGAGGTTCTCATAAGCGTATTTGTACTTTTCATTAAAACCTAATTTCTTTAAATATTAGCCGGTCCATTTTGGGGATGTTATCTTAGAATAGAGCATTCTTAAATATTACAGCTTTTGACTCAAAATTGAGTAAAAACCCATACCTTATGATGTTACAATGGTTTTGAAGTTTGTTTGCTTGCGTTATATCATTAAAAAGCTTTCTCTTTCATAAAACATAACATTGTGATTTTCATTCTAGAGTCATGATATTATATTTATGCTGATTACCTATCATTTTCTAAACTTTTAGAAAGCGCTTTAAAAGTGATCTTGTCTTTAAATCCTTTTATGCAATCTTTATAAATTAAACCTATAAGCTTATGACAGTTTCAAACGATTATTCGATTGAAGGTTTCGCTCAAAAAAGAGCAAAACTCATACCATTCTTTAAACGTATAATCGATAATTCCAAACGACTAAATTTTTAAACAATGTGATTTGTGCTGTGATAAAAACGTGTCATAAAATTTATAAACTGTTATAAATGATATCTGCTTTTCATTTCATTTGAATGCACACATGCGTTATAATATTTGTATCATGACTTGCTTTTTATGGTCTATTCATACATGGCAATCTTATATAAAAAAGGGTCAAATGGATCATGCATAAAAGTGTGGATTCTTAAGTGGATTCATATAAAATAATTGCATATAACACACTGAATTTATTATATTTTTATGGAATAAGCGTTTCCGGGGTCGAAGTGCTGAAACCGAGTCAGCCCCTTGCTTTTAGTGCTGAAAGCACTTGGACATAACAAGAGCCCTCGGAAATTCCGAGATATCCGCAAAAGCGGTTTTATTTCTAGTTTGAGTTTTTCGGGCTTCCAGACCCTATTTGATTGTCGCGTATACAACCAAAAACACAAGCCTCCTTCATAAGGCAATTACTTTCAATCGTCAATTGAAATTACAACAGTGTTTCTTGTTTGTTGTTTCAAGTTTTCACGTAATTAATGCGTATATTATACATAAAAATATTGCTTGAGATACTTTAGATACTTGTAAAAATTGTAAAGCGAAATTAAAGGGTGATGGCAAGGTAATGGGGTGATTTTCTCCTTTACGATTTTATGTTTTCTCCCCCAAATTAGGTTGCTTCTCCGTTTCAAAGATTACGCAAACAGATAAATATTCTTGTCCCGATATGGTATACATAAGATGATATAACTTGTCGTTTTTATTCATCTTAAATCGAGGTATCTCAAATATGTTGTTCGTAAATAGTATAAATTAAAGTCCATGAAATATAACAATCTTTATGTTTAATATAATAAATTTCATTTACCTGAGTTGGTTAAAAATGTTATTATAATTCTTGCTTTTAAGAAGTTCATAAGAGCCATTTTTATTCAGATGCTTGTGTGGTGCAAGCGAATGGTTTTGATTGCTTCAGTATGAACAGGCTGGAATGAGAGAATCTGATGATATTTTTGGCTTTTGTTACAAGGTGTAAAGCGATATAAATATCTTCATTGTAAATCTCTTTTTTCAGAAATCGTAAATATTGAGATATCATATTGATAGAGACTTGATAACAGTGGGCTTGTAGAGGGAAATTGCATGAGGATTTTTTATTTTTTATGCGTTATTTCTTCATTGTTTTGCAAAGGGCGCGCTTCTGAGGCAAGCATAATGGGAACGCCATCACGAATAGGGTAGGCAAGTTTGGCTTTGAGAGAAATGAGCTCTTGTGTTTTTCGGTTGAAAGAGAGAGTACCTTTCGTCATTGGGCAGACGAGCAATTCGAGCATTTTGGGATCTGTGGTCATTTTTTTCATGTTTGGACATTCATTAGTTTAAGCGGTAATCTGTTCCTGTTTGTTTCATGAGCGAGCGTTCTGTTAATGCAAGAAGAGTTTGGGCACGGCTTTCGATATCTGGAGCTTCAAGGAGAGCTTGTTTTTCTGCTGGTGTAAAGGGGATAAGAGCTGAAAAAGCATTAACCAATATAGGTGTAGGGGCTTCTATGATGCTGCTCCAATTATATTCCATTTCATGTATGGTTAGATATTTTTCTACAACGTCGAGTAAGTTCTCTCGGTTAATGCTTTCTTCAATATCAAATTCTTGCAAGTCTTTTATGTTTGATTGGATGAGAGCTGTTCGATAGGATTTTGTGTTTTTCAATTCTTGTTCTAAAGTGAAGCGGCAAACACCTTGTAAGATAATGAACAGTTGTCCGTTTCCTGTTTCACTGTAGTTTGTAATACGCCCTATACAGCCTGTTTTATAAAGTTGTGTAGAGAAGCGATCTGTATCCGATGAAAGTGGTTGAATAATGCCCAATAGACGATCAGTTACCATAACATTTTCAATCATTTCAAGTGATTCTGGTTCAAAAATATTGAGTGATAAAAAACCACCGGGTAGTAAGAGTGCACCTTCTAAAGGAAAAAGAGCAATTTGCTTTGGAAGATCATTTTCGCAATTGTAAGAGATATTACCAGCTTTCATGAGTATTTTGTCACCTTTGTTCGGTAATTTTAGTCTGTAAATAGTCGCTATTTATGACACTATTGAGAAAGCAGAAAACCTACTTCTTGTGCATTAAAATCATACTTATAAAATATTTGAAGTCCTTATTCTCAAAAAGAATATGAAACCCTATCTTTAAGGTTGAACTGCGCGCGAAAGAATATTGCTTTGCGATCTTTTTAGTGTGTGACGTTTTGCATGATTTTCAAGAGGTATTTTTGTTTATAGCTTTTGATTTTTGTCTTAAATTTCCTAAAATGTGTTGCTTGCAATTTTTGTAAGGTTCAAAAGGATAATATTATAAATCTTTTGAAGCAGCTTATGCAAGTTTTAAAATGAGAACATTTTCATCACTTTACTAATGACAGTGTGATGAAGATAGGCTATAGGTTTAAATATGCTGGAAAGAGCGTTATCGTTTCTTTCATTCTTTTGCGGGAGAGTGCAGATTGCAAATTTTCGCATTGCCGCCGAAGGGGAAATAGCCCATAATCTCTCAGGCTTTAAGGACCGTAAAAGGAAGAAGGCAGATCTGGAAAGTCGGGAGAACCCGCGCCGAAGGTGTAAGCGAAAAATTTTTTCGCGAGTCTCTCAGGTTGATGACAGAGGGGGCAGAGACGACCATATTCTGTGGGCGTTAGCGCAGCTTTGGAGTTATTATGGGCACAGCACAAGAAACATCTTTTTTAAAAACACTTCCTTTATATGATTTGCATGAAAAAGCAGGAGCAAAATTTGGTGCTTTTGCGGGTTGGAACATGCCTTTAACTTATCCTCTTGGCGTTTTAAAAGAGCATCTTCATACGCGTGCACATGCAGGACTTTTTGATATTTCTCATATGAAATTGATTGCGGTTGAAGGGGCACAAGCTGTGGAATTTTTGTCCTATGCTTTTCCCATTGATGCAGCAGCTTTAAAGATTGGGCATTCACGGTATAATTATTTGCTTAATGAGCAGGCTGGTATTCTTGATGATCTTATTATTACCCGTTTGGAAGAGGGTCGTTTTATGTTGGTCGCCAATGCTGGGAATGCACAGGCTGATTTTTTAGAATTGGAAAAGCGTGCGGTTGATTTTGAATGTCAAGTGATTGCCCTTGAAAGGGTATTGCTTGCACTTCAAGGTCCTGAAGCGGCAGCTGTTCTTGCTGATGCGGATTTGCCAGGGAATGAATTGTTCTTTATGCAAGGATTCGAACCACAACAGGATTGGTTTATAACGCGTTCTGGTTATACGGGAGAGGATGGCTTTGAAATTGCTTTGCCTATAGGGCATGCGCATATGTTGGCTGAAAAATTGCTGAGTGATTCTCGTGTTGAGTGGATTGGACTTGCCGCACGCGATAGCTTGCGGTTGGAAGCGGGGCTGTGTTTGCATGGAAATGATATTACCCCTGATACGACACCTATTGATGCGGCTCTAACATGGGCTGTTCCTAAAAGTGTTCGAGAAAAAGCACAATTTTATGGTGCAAAGGCTTTTCTTAAAGCACTGCAAAAAGGACCGGCTCGTTGTCGTGTTGGATTAAAACCGCAAACGCGTCAACCTATTCGTGCCGGTGCGGTGCTTCTTGATGATCAAGGTAATGAGATTGGCATTGTAACATCAGGTGGTTTTGGTCCTTCTTTTGATGGTCCTGTCGCGATGGGTTACGTTCCTGTTGATTTTAAAGTTGAAGGGACACAAGTCTTTACAGAACTGCGAGGCAAAAAGATTGTATTATCAGTTCATTCTCTTCCCTTTGTTGAACAACGTTATTTTAAAGGATGATTTTTTATGTCTAAAACTTATTTTACACATGACCATGAATGGCTTAGCGTTGAAGGGCAAGTGGTGACTGTTGGGGTTACGCATTATGCGCAAGAGCAATTAGGGGATTTGGTTTTTGTTGATTTACCACAAAGTGGAACAAAACTTTCCAAAGGAGAGGCGGCGGCTGTTGTAGAATCAGTGAAGGCGGCTTCAGATGTTTATGCTCCTCTTGATGGTGAAGTGGTCGAAATAAATGAAGCCTTGGCTGATAATCCTGAACTGGTAAACCAGAAACCCGAAACAGAAGGCTGGTTATGGAAAATGACATTGCAGGATGAGACACAACTGGAGGGGTTGTTAGATAAAGATGCTTATAAGGCTTTGATTGGATGAGTACCATGATCGAGCGTTCTTTTTCTTCTCGACATATTGGGCTGCGTCCTGATGAAACACAAAAAATGCTTGATGTTTTAGAGCTTGATTGTGTTGAGACACTTATTTCTCAAGCTGTTCCACACTCTATCCATTTGGGACGTTCACTGAATCTTCCAGAGGCTGCTAGTGAAGGACAAGCCTTGGAAGAACTCTCCAAGATGATGGAGCGTAACCATGTGCACAAAAGTTTTATTGGGCAAGGATATCATGGAACTTATGTGCCTCCGGTTATTTTACGAAATCTGTTTGAAAATCCTGCTTGGTATACTGCTTATACGCCTTATCAAGCAGAAATTAGCCAAGGTCGTTTAGAGCTTTTATTTTATTTTCAGACATTGGTTAGTGAACTAACAGGTTTGCCTGTTTCTGCTGCTTCCCTTCTTGATGAAGCAACTGCTTTAGCTGAAGCCAATGCCCTTGCTGTTCGCTTTTTCCGTGAGAAAAAAACAAAAATTTCTCTTCAGAGTCTTTTACATCCTCAGACTTTGAGTGTTGCGCAAACGCGTGCTGAAACACAAGGGATTCAGATTAGCCAAAATGGCGAAATTGATCCTGATACAGCGGCAATTGTTTTGTCTTGGCCAGATACAAAAGGCTCTTTTCATGATTACAGTGAGATCATAAAAGAGGCAAAGGAAAAGGGAGCTTTAGTTATCGTTGTGGCTGATCCTTTAGCGCTTACCCTTCAGGAGCCACCTGCTCAATGGGGGGCAGATATCGTTGTTGGCACTATGCAGCGTTATGGCGTTCCGATGGGATTTGGTGGTCCACATGCTGGTTACCTTGCCGTGAGTGATGCGTTAACGCGTCTTATTCCAGGGCGTATTGTTGGTCAATCCGTGGATACCAAAGGACGCGTTGGTTTTCGTTTAGCTTTGCAAACACGTGAACAACATATTCGGCGCGATAAAGCGACGTCAAATATTTGTACAGCGCAGGCTTTGTTGGCTAATATGGCAACCGCTTATGCTGTTTGGCATGGGCCAAAAGGCTTACAAGAAATTGCGCAGCGAATTCATCATTTAACATGTCGTTTTGTTGCTGGTTTAGAAGCAGCAGGGATTCATGTTGAAGGGAAAAGCTTTTTTGATTGTGTGAGTATTTCTGTTAAGGGAAAAGCGCGAGAAATTGCGCATCAAGCCAAAATAGGTGGGCGCCTTATTCGTGTTCTCGATGATGACACTATTGCAATCAATTTTGATGAATTATCAACAGAAGAAGATGCTGGTGCTTTAGCGCAGCTTTTGGGGGCACAACTCTTTGATAAGGTTTCTCCACGACTCTTTGGAAAAAAACGGGATGCTGCTTTTCTTTCTCAGCCTTTTTTTCATGCTGTTCATTCAGAGACAGATATGATGCGCTTTTTGCGTCGTTTAGCGGATAAGGATTTGGCGCTGGATCGCGCTATGATCCCTCTTGGTTCTTGTACAATGAAGCTTAATGCAGCTGCTGAATTGATGCCTGTGAGCTGGGCGAGCACGGCCAATATACACCCCTTTGTTTCACAAGAGGATGCAGCGGGTTATTTGGAGATGATCAACCAGTTAAATGCGTGGTTGTGTGAAATTACAGGATTTGCGCAAGTTTCTTTTCAGCCAAATTCTGGTGCTCAAGGTGAATATGCTGGGCTTTTGGCTATCCGACGATATTACCAATCACGAGGAGAACATCAACGTACAGTTTGTCTTATTCCTGCATCTGCGCATGGTACCAATCCAGCTTCGGCTCATATGGCAGGGATGGAAGTCGTTGTGGTAAAATGTTTAAGCGATGGTGATGTTGATGTAGACGATCTCAAGATGAAAGCGCAATTGCATAAAGATAAATTGGCTGCTCTTATGATTACTTATCCTTCAACCCATGGTGTTTACGAGGAAAGCATTAAGGAAATTTGTTCTATTATTCATGAAAATGGCGGACAAGTTTATTTTGATGGTGCTAATCTCAATGCCCTTGTGGGGCTTGCTCGTCCTGCGGATATTGGCGCTGATGTTTGTCATATGAATCTTCATAAAACATTTGCTATTCCTCATGGTGGTGGTGGTCCTGGTATGGGACCAATTGGAGTTGCAGTGCATCTCAAACCATTCTTACCAGGTCATGAACAGGATGGGACAACACATGCGGTTTCTGCTGCTCCTTATGGAAGTGCGTCTATTCTTGCAATTACATGGATGTATATTCGAATGATGGGGGCTGATGGCTTAAAATATGCAACACAAATAGCCATTTTAAATGCCAATTATATTGCTGCACGTCTTTCAGCTGCTTATTCCATTCTTTATCGGGGCAAGCATGGACGTGTTGCTCACGAATGTATTGTGGATACACGCGTGTTGAAAGAGCAGTATGGGGTGAGTGTTGATGATATTGCAAAACGTCTCATTGATTATGGATTCCATGCGCCTACGATGTCGTTCCCTGTTCCGGGAACTTTAATGATTGAGCCAACGGAATCAGAACCAAAAGCAGAGATTGATCGTTTTTGTGATGCTTTACTCTCTATTGCTGAAGAAGCGAAAAAAGTTGGGAATGGGGTTTGGCCAAAAGACAATAATCCATTGGTGAATGCCCCTCATACAGTGGCTGATACTTTAGATGATGCTTGGGTACGACCCTATTCGCGACAAGAAGCTGCTTTTCCCAACAGTTCTCTTGATCCAGCCAATAAATATTGGCCTCCTGTATCGCGTATTGATAATGTTGCGGGAGACAGAATGCTCATTTGTTCGTGTCCACCATTGGGAAATACCTATTAAATAACAAATATATATTTAATTTGTTTATTTGCATGAACGAAAAAAGCCCACACATTTTGTGTGGGTTTTGTACTTGTTGATCATGTTACTATGGAATTATTTGTCTATTTTCTAGAATTTTGCATTGTTTTTTATAACATGAGCAAAATCGAAAAAGTCGACAAAAAGCTGTGTTTTGTCGGCAATAGGCATGCTCTCCTTTGCATTCTACCGTATGACATGGTTTTTGACTAGTCGGCATCGGTTTAGCCAGCTAATTCATGTAAACGAGAGTGAAAACCTATGAGGATAGGGGCACGTCTGTTGCATGTGTTGTGACATACTACTTCTCACTAAGGTGACGACGACGGGTTGTAGAAAGAATAAAATCAAATTTAATGTTTTTGATGATAAAGACACGCGAAACTCTGTTGTTGCATCTTTTCGAGTCAAGAATTGTCTAAATATTTCTCTTTAATCTGCTTTTTGTAAATATGACGAAAAAATATGTAAGAACACCTGTCAGAATGAGCAAACGCAAAGCCAAATGTATTATGTTTTTTTTTTACAAGGGGTCTTATAAAAGCCGGCACATCTTTCCACTTCATTGCAAGTCAGTTTGTGACTTTACGGCGCTGTTTTCCTAAGAGCTCGTGTGCTTTAGCTGTTGCCTGTAAATCAACATCCAAACTTAATGCAGCAACATGTCTTGAGCCAGAGATTGAGAAAAAAAGAGCTTTATGAGTAGTTCCTGCTTTTGTCTGTCAGATGAGGGCGGGGATTGCGTATTTCTGTTGACGTAATCTTTGAAACTGGAAGACAATCTTATTTTGGAAAATGTAAAGCCGTAAGGTGAAAATCAATCCTCAGTTTGTCATCTCCTCTTAATTCAGCTTTATGGCTTTCAAAAGCATTTAAAGCAATGTTTTTTAAATAATGGGGATTACACATTGCTCCATACTTTATATTTATTGTGTTCTTTAGTGGGGGAATGATCCTCATGTAAAACAGAACGCTCCAAAAAGAATATACTTGAGTTGTTAATTCACGTGTTTGTTTTAAAGAGACACTTCGCTCCCAATCCCATTTCGCGACGGCGCTCGTGAATGGTGTAAGGGTAAATCCATTGATTCCCCACTATCTTTACGCTTCATAACGGAGTAAGCTGGGCACTATCATACACTTTGCCAGCGCCTAATGTTATAGCTCTTGGCACTATGGTTCATAAGAGGCATTATTCTTTTCTTAAATCATTTTTATCTACACATAGTTCAGCTTGTGGTATGCAAGCGAATGATTTTAATTGGGAAATTAATTTTAAAAACTTTGTAGTAGATTCTTTTTTGTCAATTTATGGGGAAAGGCTAAGTTTTTGTATTTTAGGTGAAAGCTACTTCCATAAAACAGTCCATCAACTTGTCTGTTTTGAGATTTCTGTGAATGTACGGTGTCTATGACCATTCTGTGTGGTTGATTGTTGTAAAATCTTTTGTAAAAGCCCCTCAATTTTCTAAAATGATGATTTTTATCAATTTATTTTTTTAAAGAGTTTTTATGTGTAAATGTATTTATAGCGGGAGCCAAGAGATGTTAGAATTTCATTGGGAAGGGTATCGGCATCTATAGATACTTTTTCAAGTGTTTGATGGGGACCAATGAGTTCTACCCAGTCACCAGTTTGAGGTTTTTGTTCAAGATCGGTCGTATCTACAATAATGGAATCCATAGAAACCCGCCCAACCATGGGAAGTTTGTGCCCGTTGAAATAAACAGTTCCTTTATTCGAAAGAGTACGGAGCCAGCCGTCTGCGTAGCCTATAGAAATGGTTGCAAGAGTGCTTGGTCTGTTGGTTATAAAGCTTTCTGCATAACCAACAGGTGCTCCTATATCAACAACGCGGCTTTGAATGACTTGGGCTTCAAGTTTTAAAACAGGTTTCAAAGGTGATGGGTGTTTTCCCCGCGGATCAACTCCGTAAAGTGCAATGCCTGGACGAACAAGATCAAAATAAAAATCTGATCCTAGAAAGATACCTCCAGAATTGGCAAAGGAAACTTTGCAAGCAGGCAATTGCGCAAGGATCGTTTTGAAAGAAGTCAATTGGGCATAATTTGATGGGTGGGTATCATCTTCTCCGTTAGAAAGATGACTAAGAATGTATTTTATTTCTGCTTTTTCGAAAATTGTAGGGTGTTTGATGAGTTTTTGTAATTCTTTTTGATCCAGTCCTAATCGGTTCATATGGGTATCGATTTGAACAATTGCTGGAAATTTTTTATCTTTTTTTTGACAAATTTTTTGCCAATTTTCAATGGCATTCCAAGAGTTTAGAACAGGAACAATACCAGATTGTGCGACAAACTCTTCTGCTAAGTGTGGAAGTCCATTCAGAATGGCAATTGTGACATTTGATGGTAAAATGCTTTTTAATTGGAGTGCTTCTCTGATTTGGGCGACAAAAAAAGTGCGACAACCAGCTTGGTAAAGGGCAGGAGCAATTTTGTGAGCTCCTAATCCATAGGCATTTGCTTTTACAACTGCTGAACATTGTGTTGGAGCTACACGTTTGGCTAAAGTAATATAATTGGCAACAATGGCACTGACATCGATGGTTGCTACAGCTGTATAGAGTGATGTATTTATTTCATCATTAACGGATTTGTTCATTTTAAAAGCTTATCTGTGTTCGTGAAATACGGAGTTTTTTTGGTTGTTTCATTGAGGTTCTTTACGATATAGGGGAAAGACACTATTTGCTATGGTCAAAATCATTAAGAAGCCTATGCTGCCATTAAAGTCGTTTTTTATGTAAAATGGTACTCTGGATATAAGAGATACTTTAGTTTTATTTGTGTTGTTATCAACATGGTATCTTCTAATGATTTGTAAAACATAGACTTTTTTACTTATTTTCCCTCGTTTAGGCATATAAAAAAATAAACATAGTTTATTGTATTGTATCATTTTGAAGAGTGCAATGTTAGACTATTATTGCTGGTGTGATTGTTGTGATTAAATATTGCATTGGCTTCTTATTTAGAGAAGGTAAAATGATTAAATTAACCACGTTAAGTCAATGTATTACAAGTTTTTTACCATGAGGGGGAAGATCACTCATCTGTGCAATTTTGGATGTCGTCTCATGCACTTAAAATTATTTTTATTGAATGGAAAACAGTGTGTAAACACTTTTTGATACATTAAAAACTGTTGATTTAGAAAACTCGTTGATTTGGATATTATTTGTTTTCAAGATGGATTGGGTATCCAGTATTTACTTTCTAGTCTTTGATTGGTTTTAAGTGAAATCAATTTTATCGCTTATAGAGCGCGCTAGACTCATTTATTTAATTTTGACATAAAAGTGTTAACCTTGAGGCTTTTGTGTTGAGAAAATTGTTGGCAGATGGTTGTGCAAGTACTATATCACGTCAAGGATTCGAAATTTAACGTTCAATAAAGATATGGGGAAGAGTATGAATACGTCTGCTACCAATGTTCCGTCAAGCATCAGCAGCGTTGCAAATTTTCCGATTCCTGAGAATGTGTTCGCCCTTACTGTCCAAGAGGTTTGTCACTATACAGATCGGTTATTTAAATTCCGTCTGAATCGCCCGGAAAGTTTTCGTTTTCGTTCGGGTGAGTTTGTTATGATCGGTTTGCCAAATGCAGAAAAGCCGATTTATCGCGCTTATTCGATTGCAAGTCCCTTTTGGGATGAACAGCTTGAGTTTTTTTCGATAAAAGTTCCAGGGGGACCTTTAACCGAGCATCTCCAAAAAATTAAAATTGGTGATACAGTTCTCATGCGTAAAAAATCTACAGGAACGCTGGTGCTTGATGCTCTTATTCCTGGAAAACGTCTTTATCTTCTTTCAACTGGGACGGGGATTGCTCCTTTTGCAAGCCTTATTCGTGATCCTGAAACTTATGAAAAATTTGCAGAAGTTGTCCTTATTCAAACAACGCGCGAAAAAAATGAGTTAATTTATGCAAAAGATCTTGTTTCCTCTTTGCAACAAGATCCACTCATTGGAGAGTATGCACAACAGTTGAGATTTTATCCTATGACTACTCGTGAAGCTTCTGAGCATATGGGTCGTATTACAACTGTGATGGAAAGTGGGGACTTTTTTGAAACAACAGGCCTTCCTAAGATTCATCCTGATGAGGATCGGGTGATGATTTGTGGTTCCATGGCTATGTTAAAAGATTGCGCAAGGATGTGTGAAAGCTTTGGTCTTGTTGAAGGGGCCAATAATGCTCCTGCTACTTATGTTGTAGAGCGCGCTTTTGTGGAGTAATGAGTGGGAAAGTTGATGCTTTATCTTCTTTCAAACCGGTACGGTTTTTTTTTCTTTTGCAAGCTTTATTCGTGAGCCTGACATTTATGAAAAATTTTCAGAAGTTGTTCTTATTTAAATAACGCGCGAAAAGAATGAGTCAATTTGTGCAAAAGATCTTGTTTCCTTTTTGCAATAAGATCCACTCATTGTGGGGCATATGCACAACAGCTGAAATTTTATCCTATGACCACTCGTGAGCTTTCTGAGCATATGGGGCGTATTACGACTGTTATGGAGAGTGGTGCTTTTTTGAAACAAGCGGCTTTGAAACAATAGAACTCGCAAAATTCATCCTAATGAAGATCGGGTGATGATTTATGGTTTTATGACGATGTTAAAAGATTGCGCAAGGATGTGTGAAAGCTTTGGTCTTGTTGAAGGGGCTGATATTCTTGCACATTACATTATATTGTAGAAAGAGCTTTTTTCGAGGGAGAGGGAAGTTGTGATGCGGTATATGCTAATGCAGTAATCGAATCCCAATCACTTATTGCAATGAGTTTTTGGGGCGCTATCCAAGAACCTCCAACGCAGAAGACATTGGGCAGTTGGAGCCATTGTGTTGCACTTTTTTGTGTAATACCGCCTGTTGGGCAAAACCGGATATCAGAGAAGGGAGATGCTAAAGCTTCGATGAAGGAAATACCCCCAGTAGCTTCAGCAGGGAAAAATTTAAGATATGAATAGCCTTTGTTTAATGCTTGCATGAGTTCACTTGGGGTCATTGCACCGGGAAGAAGGGGAATTTCACTATTTTTTGCACAATTGATTAGTTCATTGGATAATCCGGGGCTTACAATAAACTTGGCTCCAGCTTGTTCGGCTTTTTCGTAATGTGTTGTGTTGAGAATTGTGCCGGCTCCAACAATTGCTTCAGGGACTTCTTGTGTAATTTTCTGAATTGCTTTGAGGGCATTTGGTGTTCGCAAGGTGATCTCAATTGTTTTTAATCCACCTTTGACAAGAGCGCGTGTTAAGGGTACAGCACTTTGTAGATTGTCAATGAGTAAAACAGGTATAACAGTTTGTCCTTGGAGATATAATAAAAGCTTTTCTCTTTTTTGGCACATGATATTTTTTCTTCTTGGAGATGATATTATTTGTATCGTTTGATTAAGCACAATATGTTAAAGAGTACATGAATAAATCTTGAAATTGAATGAAACGCGCGTTATGGCAAAACACATGGAAAAGAATTTTAAAGTTGCTGCACTTTATTGCTTTGCAGATTTGAAGCATTATCATCAATTACAAAAACCTTTGCAGGATTTATGTCAAGCAAAGGATATCAAAGGCACTCTGCTTTTAGCACAAGAGGGCATTAATGGAACAGTTGCTGGTTCTTGTGATGCGATTGAGGCATTGGTGGATTTTATTACGGCTGAGCCAGCGTTTCAAACGCCGGAGATTAAATATTCATGGGCATCAAAAATGCCTTTTCATCGCATGAAAGTGCGGTTGAAAAAAGAGATTGTGACGATGGGGGTTGAAGGGGTTGATCCGCTAAAAGTTGTTGGTACTTATGTCGATCCTGAAGATTGGAATGCTCTTATTCAAGATGAAGAGACAATTTTAATCGATACACGGAATGACTATGAATATGCGATAGGGAGTTTTCAAGGAGCGATTGATCCGCAGATTAAAACATTTCGCGAATTTCCTGAATGGGTGCGTAAACATGAGGCTGAGTTAAAGAAAAAAAAGAAAATTGCCATGTTTTGTACAGGTGGTATTCGGTGTGAAAAATCAACAGCTTATGTTCGTGATCTTGGTTATGAGCAAGTCTACCATCTAAAAGGAGGTATTCTAAAATATTTAGAAAAAATTCCAAAAGAGAAAAGTTTATGGTGGGGTGAGTGTTTTGTTTTTGATGAGCGTGTTTCTGTTCAACATGGTCTTGAAGAATGTGGACGCGAATTATGTCGCGCGTGTCGTTCTCCTCTTAATGCTGAAAGCAAATTATCGCCTCATTATGAGGAAGGTGTTTCCTGTGATGCTTGTTATAACACGCGTAGTGAAGCCGATAGAGAGCGCTTTCGTGAGCGCCATAGGCAATTTCAATTGTTGAAGTTGCGTGCAATTGATTCTCATCAAGGGACATAAGGATATCGCAGTGTAGGGCTTTAAATTGTAGCGTTTTTCTCTTAAATTTAAGAGAGAAGAGTTTTTTAATATTAGTAGAAAAATATTTTATAAGACCGGATATTATTCGGTCTTTTTGTTTATGTTAAATTATTTGACTTATAAGTAATCATTATAGATTGTTTACTTTCTTTGACTTTATAGGATTGAGTATTTCAAATACTTTTCATTTTAAAATAGAAAAGCCGTTCACCAACAGCGCAGAGGAGGGAGATTATAGTTTAAGAGAAAAGCGTATGAATAAGATGTGATTAAAAAGCAGATGCTAGGTGGAAAAATAAAATGATAATAGGAGTTTATGATTTCAGAATTTAATATAATACATTAATTTATAATGATAATTTATTATTCATTCGAATAAAAGAGTTCAATATTGTGAACTTTGTTGCTTTCAGATTAGATGAGAACGAATCGCGTAAAATTCATTCACTTGTACGTTGCAAATGGGAGCAACGTGTGGACAAAAATCATTTTAGATAAGGTGTTATGAAACATTTCAATGTAGGAGTTTCTGCAATATTGGGAGTTGGCAGATAGAATGGGAGCGTTTGTTTTTAATTTCATAAGTATAAAGAGGGTGAGATGTAGTTGATCTATATCATACAAGCTATATTATACGGGGAATTCTTCATGATATTTTGCTTAAGCGATGCTGTGAAATGAATGTGGAAGTAGGGATGTTTTTTAGGATGTAAATGAGAAAGATAATGGTGTTTTGTTGGGGGAAGGACACGTTATCTTTAAAGATTATGGTGCTTCAGTCGTTACTATCCTCAGTCTTCAATGTTGGTCATCTTTGCATTTGAGAGGATATATAAGAGGTACTCCTTTTTTCAATTGTTTTTTATTTGTGATACGCAAAAGAATGATTTTAATTGATTCATTGTAAGAGGGTTGAAATAAGAGGATTTTATAATGGGATTTTTGTTTAAGGGTACAATAATAAATTATCATTATAAATTAATGTTTTGAGTAATTTATTTGCGTTATTTTCTGCTGCAGATATTAGGAGATAGAATAGGGTAAAGAAACGAGGGGCTTTAAACGCAAGACAGTGATTTATGTTGTACGGATAATGTAAGGGTGTGATCTCATGAAAGCGGATGGATGGCTTTGTCTGGGGGAGAGTGTTGTTTTTTCGCATCATTTTATCTTTAAGAATTAAAAAATGTTTAAAATTAAAAAAATGATTGAAATGAGAAAGAATTCGTTTTATAGGATGCCTTGCCCAAAGTCGCACGTGCCTGTGGGTGTCCGCTGGTTCTCAAATGGTGAGATTAACCGGTACGGTACCTGGAACTAACCGCTCCAGTCATTCTTACAGCCAATTGCAAGAATGAGGACATCTTGAAGCAACGACGGTGCGGGCCTTTCTGGTGTCTTCCAGCTTTTAAATGCTGGGATAACTATAGAGGCACACCTCATTGCCTTCAGTGCGGAAGTGGTTTTCTCAACTCCAATCAAAAAGGCATATAAAATAGAATAACGCGGTTTCGCGCTGTTCTTTCGCAGCATGCAATGCTAATTTCTGGTTTTTTGTAATCAGAATGGGGATGGTTGTTGTGTGTTTTTTGTCCTTTAGCTTTTGGCAGCTTTGGCTGTCTAAGCATAGAGTGGGGGAGCGTTCCCTCAAGGAGAATTGCAGATGGCAACGCAACGTATTCGCGATTTTCTTGCAACACATCGTTCTGAAGGTCCATGCTTAATTGTTGACCTTGATGTTGTTCGTGATAACTATTTAAATTTTGAAAAAGCTCTGCCGCAGTCTCGTATTTTTTACGCAATAAAGGCAAATCCAGCTCCTGAAATCTTGCGTTTGCTAAGTTCTTTAGGATCTTCTTTTGATGCGGCTTCTGTTGCAGAAATTGAAATGGCTTTAAAAGCAGGAGCAACGTCAGAGCGTATTTCTTTTGGAAATACGATTAAAAAAGAGCGTGATATTGCACGAGCATATGCATTGGGAGTTTCACTTTATGCTGTTGATTGTGTTGAAGAAGTGGAAAAAATTGCGCGTGTTGCTCCAGGAGTACGTGTTTTTTGCCGTGTTCTTACCGATGGCAAAGGTGCAGAGTGGCCATTGTCACGCAAATTTGGTTGTGTTCCAGATATGGCGGTTGATGTTCTAAGACGGGCACACCAATTGGGTTTGCAAGCCTATGGTGTTTCTTTTCATGTTGGATCTCAGCAGGTTGATTTGAGTGCGTGGGATCGTGCTTTATCGGATGCTTCTACAGTTTTTAAGCGTTTGGAACAAGAAGGCATTTCACTAAGGTTGGTGAATATGGGGGGCGGTTTTCCAACGCGTTATTTGAAAGATGTCCCTACAGAACAAGCTTATGGTACAGCAGTTTTTGATTCATTGAAAAAGCATTTTGGTAATCGTATCCCTGAGACGATTATTGAGCCAGGACGTGCGATGGTTGGCAATGCTGGTGTTATTCGTACAGAAGTTGTTCTAATATCTAAAAAAGCTGATAACGATAATGTACGATGGGTTTATCTTGATATTGGGAAATTTAATGGTCTTGCTGAGACTATGGATGAAGCCATTCGTTATCCTATTGAGACACCTCATGATGATAAGGTGATGGAGCCTTGTATTTTGGCTGGACCGACATGCGATTCGGCAGATGTTCTCTATGAAAAAACACCTTATCCGCTTCCTCTATCCCTAACGATAGGAGATGAAATATTGATTCATGGAACGGGTGCTTACACAACAACTTACGCATCGGTTGCTTTTAATGGTTTTGAGCCTTTACGATCATATGTGATCTGACATTTCCTTTTAACTATAGTTTTTTAGATTTTTTGCTATGCTCGTCATGGCGCTGTAAGAGGGCGGTTATAGAGATGAACATGATTAATTTTCAAACAAAAGATGGGGCATGTTTTACACTTTTATTGGAGCAAGAAGCCGATAAGCCTTATCGAGAAAATTTGCTTGATTCAATGATGGGGTATGGACGTAAACGTAAATCATCAGAGGTTTTACGTCGTGGTCGTTTGGCTGCTCAAGGGCTCTCTTTTGTGGTTAAAAATGTGCTTGGAGAGCTTGTGGGAAGTGTCCGTCTTTGGCATGTTTCTTTTTCTAAAGAAAAAAATGAAACACAACATGCTTTACTTTTAGGCCCCTTGGCTGTTGCGTCTGAATGTGCTGGTATGGGAATAGGATCAATTTTAGTCCGCCATGCAATTGAAACAGCAAAAAAATTGGGATATGGCGCCATTTTGCTGGTAGGGGATTTTGAATTTTATCAACGTTTTGGCTTTTCAAATAGTTTAACAGAAAATTTGGCAATGCCTGGTCCTTACGAAAAACATCGCTTTCAAGCGTTGGAACTGATACCACATTATCTTTCTGGGTGTTATGGCACTTTGGTTCCTAGTGGAGAACGAGAAGTTTCAAATCGTTTTCAGCATCATAAAGTCGCTTGAAGATAGTGTTTATTTCGTTTTTCAGCAGCTGCCATTGAGAAGAGCATACCGTTTTGACAGTGCCAAGGTATTTAGCGGTACAAAGTTTTGGGGAGTTGTATTGCGATTTTATTATATGGCTTTTTCTTTATGGGGCTGGTTTCTTATTTTTGATAATTTCAGTTAAGTGAGTAAGAATATATTTTAAGCTCATTTTTTGAAATAGTGTCTTATTTTATAATACTGAAGGAACCGGATTTTTGAGTTGTCTTGTGTTCTTTTAAAGTCGCTATCATCATACAGTTTTCCAGTTTTCAATATCGTTGATAAATCTTGCATCAAAACGGTTGGATGTTTTACTTTTTTCTTAAACAGTTTTTATTTCTTTGCTTTTTATGTGCAAGGGAATGGTTTTGATTGATTCAATAGAGAGATATTTTGAGAAATTTTATACAATTTTAGCGCTTGTTGAAAGAGAAGGGGCTTAAGAAAGAAAAATATGCAGCAGTAGAATCAAAATTGTAGGTATCAGCTTTTTTTAAAGAGTGTAAAAAAATAAAATTACATGTTTAAAAGCAGCTTTTTTGAAAAAAATATATCATTACTTTTTTGCTATAAAGGTAAATCGTTTTGCAATTGGCATGAGAGTATCAAATACAAAATGATTTTCTCATGTAAAATTTTGCATTCAGAATCAAAAAAAACGTTATCCTACACATTATAAGAGAAATATGTGCGTGAATAAAAATCATAAGAATCATAAATCTTTTATGAATATTCTTGTAAGAATCAAAAGAGTGAAGGGCAAAGAATCTTTTAATCTTTTGTGCCCTATGGTGATAAATCAAAAATCTTATAGAAATGGCTGCTTTATCTTTATGGTGTGGAGCACTTTAGATAAGCTCTTTGTTTACCGATCATCTAGAACAATTTTTGTATGCGAGAAGTTGTTTTTAAGTGCGGAAAGAGCCCGCATTAAAAGAATTTTTATCAGAAGAATCATTTAGAATCATATGCTTATTTATACTGTCTCTTGAGACAAGATAAAGTGCATAGGAAACGAGGAAAGTGATAAGGATAAAAAATATTTCTCAATTTTAATTAAGCTTAGTGATTTGGTGGTGAATCCATGAGAGGTGGTATTTTTTTGAGAAATATGGTCATAAATGTCAAAACACCAAAGATGATGGTTATGATAAAGAAAATATCACTAATAGCCATAATGGTTGCTTGTATGCGTACCATACCAAACAATTGAGAAAGAGCCAGAGTATAGGAATCAAAGGTTTCTGTTTTGAATAATACAGTAAGATTTGAAAGCATTTCAGTTGCTTGTCTGTTTGCGTAGTTAAGAGTTTCGGCTATTCGTTCATGATGGAAGTCTGTGCGTTTTGTTATGAGAGTGTTGATAATGGCAAGCCCTACAGCCCCACCTAGATTCCGGGTGAGATTAAAGAGTCCAGAAGCATTTTGCATCCGTTCTGGTGGGAGTGTTCCCAAGGCAATATTATTAATAGGAACCATACATAACATTACAGAAGCACCACGGAAAACTTGCGGCCAAAAAAGCTGCCAAAAATCCCAGTTATCTGTGATAGAGCTCGCCATCCAAATACCTATTGCAAAACCAAAAAGTCCTATTGCCATCATTAAACGTGCATCCATTCGTGCTGAAAGAAATCCAGCAAGCGGGGCAGTTAATAACATGACGAATCCTGAAAGAAACAATGTTTCTCCAATCATGAGAGCATCAAAGTGGCGGATTTGGCTTAAATAGACAGGATAAAGGTACGTGAGTCCATAAAGGCCTATTCCCAATGAAAAGGAAAAAATGGATGCAGCTGAAAAATTAAAATTAGAAAAAGTAGAGAGATCTACAATGGGTTCTTTTACTGTAAAAGCACGCCAGAAGAATAAGGCTGCAGCAAGAATCATGGTAATGAACAAATCCCGAATCAGCGTATCACTCAGCCAATCATGACGTGCTCCTTCTTCTAGAATATACTCTAAAGTTCCCAAGAAAGTAGCCATAGAAATGAATCCTAACCAATCAAACTTCTTCATTAAAGAGGGATCAGCTTTATCAAAATCAATTAATTTCCAAGCGAGAATTGAGATGATAATCCCGCAGGGTACATTGATGAGAAAGAGCCAATGCCATGATGAGAGATGACAAATATAGCCTCCCACGGTTGGACCAATGGTGGGGGCCAATGTTGCTACTAGTCCAACAATAGGGGTAACAATTGGGCGTTTGGAAGGAGGAAAAAGAACATAAGAGGCGACAAAAACGCTTGGGATAATTCCTCCACCAATAAAACCTTGTAGTGCGCGATACAAAATCATCTCTCCAATAGATGTTGCTGTTGCACAAAGAACAGAAGTAATCGTAAACCCGATCGCTGATATGGTGAAGAAAACACGTGTTGAAAGCAATCTTCCTAAAAATCCAGAAAGCGGCAACATGATGACTTCAGCGATGAGATAGGAAGTTTGAACCCATGAAATTTCTTCAGAGCTTGCTGTAAGACCCGCTTGAATTTCAGCTAAAGAAGAGGAAACGATTTGGATATCTAAGATTGCCATAAACATGCCAAAAGACATAGCTATAAAAACTACAATTTTGCGCATTCCTATGCGTTCTTGAGACTGTATGAGCTCTGGTATGGAAGATGTCATAGTAAGATCTTCTACTTTTTTATAAGAGACTTTTATCTTGTGGCTTTGTACGTGTATCAATTTTCACCGAAACACTCATTCCTGCTCGGATATGTCCGGTTTTTAAGACTTCTTCTGGAATAGAAATACGTACGGGAATGCGCTGGACAATCTTTGTAAAGTTACCGGTAGCATTTTGTGGAGGCAGAAGAGAAAAAACAGCGCCTGTTGCGGGCGAAATAGAAAGCACTGTTCCTGTAAAAACATCATTTTCGAAGGCATCAACAGAAATATAAGCTTTTTGTCCGGTATGAATGTCTTGTAGCTGTGTTTCTTTATAGTTTGCTTCAATATAAAGTGCATGTATGGGGACTAACGCCGCAAGACGTTGGCCATTTACAACAAAATCTCCCGTTTTTGCTGTTAAATTTCCTATAACTCCATCAAATGGCGCTCGTATAATGGTCGAATCAAGATCACGTTGTGCTTTTTTACGCGAGAGCTCTAAACTCTTTGTTTCGCTTTCTGTTTCACTTCGTTGCGCTTCTAGCACTCGGATATTTGCACGTGCTGAAGCCATTTTTGCATCCGCTCTGTTAACATTCGCAATGGCTTGTTCATAAGCGGATTTGGCATCATCAACATTGGATTGAGGAGCATAACGATTGGCTTTCAGTTCTGTTACACGTTTTAAGGTGAGTTGTGCATTGGTTGCTATGGCTGAAGCGGCTGCTTTTTGTGCTTTTGCATCATCTAAAGAACTACGAGCGGCTGTGATTTGCGCATCAATGCGTAGAAGTGTTTTTTTCTGTGTGTCAAGATGCGCTTCTGTTTGATCCAAGGCTATTTGATAATCACCATTGTCTAAGTAAAATAAAACATCGTCCTTTTTTACAACTTGGTTGGCTTTAATGGCAATTTTTTCAATATATCCATTTAATTTAGTCGCAATAGCGGCTATATCTCCTTGTACATAGGCATCTTCAGTGGACAGCATATAACGCCATTGCGTCGTCCACTTATAGCTAAACCAAAGTACAAAAAGCGCAAAGACGATAAGAAGAGCCTTGATTACTTTTTTTCGTTTCGTTTTATCGAGATTTTTTGTTGAAAAAATGGTCTCAGATACGGACATGATTTTATACTTTCAATATTTATGTTCTAACGAGTACAATAAGCCTCTCACTCTAGGGTAGGGTGATATATGCACGGACGATAAGAGCTTTTCCAACAATAAGGCGATCCCTGCTACATAATGCTAAATATATAAACTTGCAAGTTAGAGATCTTATTGTCAAGTTAGATGTCTTATTTTATTGCGCATTTTTTACAAAGACCTCGTACTTCTAGGGCGCTTTTGTGTGCTTGGAAGTCAACCGCTTGAACCATCTGTTTTAAACTTGATACAATCATTTGATTTTGTATTTCGTGGACTGTGCCACAGTTTAGGCATCTTCAGTGGACAGCATACAACACCATTGCGTCGTCCACTTATAGCTAAACCAAAGTACAAAAAGCGCAAAGACGATAAGAAGGGCCTTGATTACTTTTTTTTGTTTCATTTTATCGAGATTTTTTGTTGAAAAAATGGTCTCAGATACGGACATGATTTTATACTTTCAATATTTATGTTCTAACGAGTACAATAAGCCTCTCACTCTAGGGTAGGGTGATATATGCACGGACGATAAGAGCTTTTCCAACAATAAGGCGATCCCTGCTACATAATGCTAAATATATAAACTTGCAAGTTAGAGATCTTATTGTCAAGTTAGATGTCTTATTTTATTGCGCATTTTTTACAAAGACCTCGTACTTCTAGGGTGCTTTTGTGTGCTTGGAAGTCAACCGCTTGAACCATCTGTTTTAAACTTGATACAATCGTTTGATCTTGTATTTCGTTGACTGTGCCACAGTTTTCGCAAATTATAAACGTTGTAAGTTCATGTTGACAGTTTTCAGGGTGTAAACAGACCATAAAGGCATTTACACTTTCAAGACGATGAATACACTTTAACTGTACGAGTTTTTCTAACGCACGATAAACTTGGAGAGGTGCGCGAAAACCTTCTTCGCGTAAGTGATTGAGAATCGCATAAGCACTTAAAGGCCCTTTTGCATTTTTTAAAGTATTTAAAACCAATGTTTGGTTACGCGTCAGTTTAGATGACATTGACATCTTCCTTTTGCTCCCATGGAAAAGCATAAAGCGTGTAAGATATTTATGCAATGGTGATTATATAATATGTACTCTATCTTTAGCCTTTTACATGACATCCTTGCGATATGTAAGAAAAGTTACAATCGTTGTGAGGGGAGGGTATTATAATCTGAAAGCCGCCGCTATCAGGCATGAAAGTTTTATACGCTTCTTATTTTTCCAATAATGTCTTGAAATAGGATTTTTTGTTCAATATTTTATTGGTAAAGTTTGGGTTATTTTATTTAAAAAAAAATAAAAAATGATATTGACTCTTTGCTTGAAAGAGTACTATATACGACGAGTAACGAGAGCGGTTTCTGCT
>NZ_JBHIPD010000022.1:0-22920 GCF_042195865.1 Bartonella sp. AP36NXGY
TAATGATTAAAATGAATCATCCACAATGGAGTAATGAATGCATATATACAAAACGTATCATATTGCAAGCACTCTATTGAGATATGAAAACTTATCAAAAGGAATGTAAATGATGCGTATGATCTTTAATCACTCTTTTGAATGGGAGAGCCTATAAATGCTTTTTGTTTCTCTCAAACGTATTAATCATAACGTCTTTATCTTTTAAAGAGATTCATTGAAAACAAAGCCCATGATCATGATGCTTCTTTTAAAACGTTTCAATATACTAAGCTCAAAATCGAGCTGAGTGAATTCACATAACGCATTCTATAAAATCAAAACGCTTGTTAGCTTTAACAAAACTCGTTTTTTACATTTACGAGTATTGGTTTTCAAAACAATCTCTCATAAGACAAATAAATAACCGCTTTTATCAAACGCAAGGCTTTAAAAACTGTTATAAACATCCGTTTCAAACGTTTAAACGTTCATTTAGAAAGGCTTTCATAAGTTTCTTTTAAACAGAACTTCTTTGCAAATTAATCGCTCTATATTTGTGCTCTGTACTTTTAAATGGTAACTTTTAAAACGTTTTTTAGTACCATATCTAAGGTAAAATAGTATTTTACTGCTATGGTATTACCCGCCTCCATTTTTTTGTGGAAGCGAATAATTCCGTTCTTAAAAACTAGTCTGCAATCTATTCATTAAAAGGCTTTTCATTTCATAAGATATAAAATACCTCTTTATCGTTTTTTTAACTTTTAGTAAGCGTTTTAAAAGCGATTTTATCCTTAATCCTTTTATGCAATTTTTTAAATTAAACCTATAAGCTTATGACAGGTTCAAACAGTTAATTTCTTTAATGCCATTTTAGAGGTTTTTCCCAATTTTGGGAAAAATTATATGATCTCTATTTTCTATAAATGCGTATCTTTTGGTACAATTTATCTTATAACAGTTTCAAACGATTACCCTCTATAGGTAATAAGATATTGCTATAGCATTTTTAGATTTTACGCTTCTCAATTTTGAAAACTGTAATTTTATGTTTTTATCATGCGATTAACAATCCAATCATTAAAACAAGATGTGATCTTTAAACGTATGTTATCGATAATTCCAAACAACTAAATTTTAAACAATGCGATTTTGAGTGATAAAAACATATCATAAAATTTATAAACTGTTATGAATGATATCGGCTTTTCATTTTATTTGAATACACACATGCGTTATAATATTCACGTCATGATTTGCTTTTTATGGTCTATTCATACATGGCAATCTTATATAAAAAATGATCAAATGAATCACGTATAAAAAGATGGATTCTTAAGTGGATTCATATAAAATAATTGCAAACAACATATTGACTTTATTGCATTTTTTTGTATAATGTGACTCTGTAAACCAAAAGGGAGTCTCTACCTGTGGACTTCCTGCTATTTGGTCAAATTCTTGATTACACTTGTCCAAAGCATCCCCACTCAAACCTACACACTCTTCGTCTATAGCTCTCTTTCGCCTTGTCACGGGCGCTTCAGTAGAAGAAACATCCCGTTTTTTTCGAGAAGAAAGACCTTCTGATGACGCTGGACCTATAAAATGTTCATGCGCTTTTAAAGAACAGGATTGTATACTTGCAAAAGAACGCCAAGGGTCTAAATTGCGTTCATTATCAAGTCCCCGTAAAAATAGCCCCCGAAAATCGGGAACATTAAACGTCGTGGCGCCATCCCCTTCTCCCCACGTCGTCCCTATTACTTCAAACAAGGCTCTATACGTTCTTCGCGAATAAGCCTTCCCATCACATGGCAACCAACCATCTGGCAAGCGCTCCATTGCAAACGGTCCTATCAGACCGGAAGGTAAACGTTTTAAGGAAGAAACTTTGCTCCTTGTCGGGTTGAGAACTTGCCAACCCGTAAGCTCTTCATCATACACAAGCGTATAAAGACAGCCATCTTGTATCTCTCCTCCCGATAAGGCTAATAAACCGGTTTCTGTCGCCTTATAAACGGGCTTACCAGCTAGATTATTTAAAGCAATTGTTGTCGCCCCAACATTCTTGCCCTTCGCTTTAAAACAAACCGATATGCCATTCTTATACTCTAAAAATGCCGATTGGCTTAGAAGCCTTATCACGCTCGTCTTTTGGTTATTATCAACCGTCACAATCCCTTCAAGCACACCCCCCGTATCCGATAAATACTCACTTACCCGTTGCATCATAAAACGAGCGCTATTATTAACCGTGTTAGGGTGCTGTCCCTCTGACCAATTAATTAAAGCATCAGCACCACCATTCTCAGATGCCGTTAAAGACCAATCATAAATCGTGGACATCTAAACCTCACGTCTTGATTCCAAACACAACACTCATATTAATCGGGCGCGTCTCACTTACACCTGAACTTGCCAATGCAACATCACGCATGTGAAGGTGGGAATGGGGAAAGGCGAGCTTATGGTGCACGCGTATATCCTCTGCTCTCACGCCCAAACGTTCAGCAAGCTTCAACCTTTGCTGGTCATTCAACACATATCCCCAGATGATCGTCATATCACCATGCCAACTCTCTTCCTGATTTTCATCATTCAAAATCGTAAAGGATTGACCCCCATGGTCATGCTTTCTCATTGCGTCATTTTGTAAAGTGCCAAGATAACGAAAGCGGTCTATCTCGCGGTCATCATCAACACCTCGTAAAAAAACACCACGCAAATCGGGAACATTAAACTTCGTCCAACTATCAGCGCCTCCCCACCTGATCCCTATCGCTTCATAAAGAGCAGGATAATCACTACGCAAATAAGCCTTCCCATCACAAGGTAACCAGCCATCTGGCAAAACTTGCATCCCAAAAATCCCTATCGTCCCTGGTGGATAAACAGGAATAACCGGCTCTTGCGATAAAGAGAGAGGCGTAGGATTTAAAACTTGCCAAGCATGATCCCTATAAACCAAGCTATAAATGCACCCCCTTTGAAGCTCGCCTCCCGATAAAACACGGAGACCTAATTCCGTCGCCTTGTAAACAGGTTTAGCCGCCAAATCATTCAAGGCAATTGCGGTTTCCCCAACATTCTTGCCCTTCGCTTTAAAACAAATTGATATCCCATTCTTATACTCTAAAAATTGCGATTGGCTTTGAAGTCTTATCAACGTCGTCTGGTGTTCAGCATCAACCGTAAAAGTGCTTTCAATCACACCACTCGTATCCGATAAATATTCACGCACACGTTGCATCATCACACGAGCACTATTATTCAGACTACTAGGACGTTGTCCTTTTGACCAATCAATCAAATCATCACAATAGGCATTCAAGGAGGCATTTAAAGACCAATCATAGATCGTCGACATCTTACACCTCATGTCTTAATCGCAAACAGAACACTCACATTGACTGGACGCGTCTCGCCTTCACCAGTGCTCTCCAAAACAACCTCTTGGTTCTCATCAAGAGTATGAGAACTTACAATGTAGCCCCCTAAATTCTCACGCTCTATGCCCATAAAATTCGCTAGAGAACTCCCCCCAAACAAGCCTAGACGATAGCCCAACACATCCGTCGTATTCCCATCCCAAAAGTTTTCGTTGCTGGTAAAATGAGACATCGAAAGGCTCTGTCCTTGATGTTGATGCGACTCAATTAAATCTGTTTGCACACTTGCAAAAGAACGCCCCTCATCAATATTGCGCCCTCCATCAAGCCCCCGTAAAAACATCCCTCGAAAATCGGGAACATTAAATGTCGTGGCGCCATCACCCTCTCCCCAAACCGTTCCTATCGTCTCAAATAAATCACCATAATCACGACGCAAATAAGCCTTCCCATCGCAAATTAACCAATCCTTTGGAATCCCGCGCATTCCAAACGTTCCTATAAAACCCGTGGGATAAAGACTGCTTTCTTCTTCTTCTAAAGGGAGTGGGGTAGGATTAACAAGATGCCAATGATCTCCATTATAAAACAATGTATAAATGCACCCTTGTTGGATTTCCCCCCCTGATAAAAGCGATAAACCCGTTTCTGTTGCTTTATAAACCGGCTTGCCATCTAAAGCATTTAAGACAATCGTGGTCGCTCCAACATTCTTACCCATAGCCATAAAGCGCAAAACGATACCATTCTTATACTCTAAAAATTGCGATTGGCTTTGAAGTCTTATCACACTCGTTTGTTGGACAGGATCATTTGTAACAATGCCTTCAAGCTCTCCACCCGTGTCTGACAAGTATTCCTTTACGCGCTGCATCATCACACGGGCGCTTGTGTTCACACTGCTAGGATGCTGTCCTTCGGACCAATCAATCAAATTATCAGAACGCGTATTATCCGCCGCTCTAAGCGACCAATCATAAATCGTTGACATTTCTCGTGAATCCTAATTCCGGTAAAATGGTCCGTAAAACGCCCGCATGAATTGCGTCATCAAAGGATTATCATCATCATCACTCTCTTCTTCTTCCGAAGCCTCTTCTTGTGATGCTAATAATGCCCTTAAAACCTCTAACAAGTTGTCTCTATTTCTAATGCCACCATGCGCTGTAGGACTTGCTCTATGAGGCTGCCCACCATACATCTGTAATACACGGTTGACAAAATCACTTGCACGCATAGCGTTGTTTCCACCATTCAAGCCAACCGCATTGCTCCCAACAATTTGCGCCGCATTGGCATGGGGATTTTGAAGAAGCCGCGCGGCTCCTCCTGCACCTTGTTGATGTGCTAAATACAATTCCGCTTCACTAGGCGCTCTTCCCAAAAGGCGGCTTAAATGATTGCGATTATCAAGCGTCAACCGCCCCATGGCATCTGCCGCTTGCATGGGATCAAAACGATCCTGCAAACCATATTGTTTGGCGGTGCTGTCTATAAATTGATACAACCCACCCGCAGAAGAACGGGGATTCCTTGCATTCGGATTGCCTCCACTTTCTACTTGCGCAACACGGTACAAATAACTCTCTGGCAAACCATAACGCGCTGCCGTTTGCCGTATCGCTTGATTAACAGAAGGACTAGAACGGGTCATTTCGCGTACTCTATTGAAGCACTAGGACCTAACCCTTTTGCTACAGCTCTAGAAACAATCTTCAAGCCTTCATCCGTTATCACACCGGCTTTATGCCACTTCAAAGCACTTTGAATCAATTTGGCAATTTCATTGCGCTCCATTCCTTTAACGCCAAAAGTTGCTAACTTCGCTATACCGCGCTCTAGCTCTTGTCTTGCCCGTAGCGCCTCTGGAGCATTCGGGTGGAAAAATATGTTTCGTGCTAATTTTAGAGATTCAGTTGGCCAATGCAAAAAATTTGAAAAATTAATTCCATCAAAAACAGAAAACTCAGGAGTGCCTTCAAATTTGCTAAAAGCCTCTTTTGCTGCATCAGAATAGAATTGCTCCTGATCTACTGCCTTTTTAAAAGTAGAAAACCGTTCCGGTCCTATGGTCCTTTCAAGATTCTCAGACGCAAGATTTTGTTTTAAAAGTTTAGAAAATTCATTAATAGGGTCATCACTTTTTCTGAGTAAATCATCTAAGGCATTTCTCATACCCATCTGATAGGTATTATTTTGTTTTGTCCAATTCCCTTTAGAAAGATTTTCCTTAACTGCATCCCTTTCAATACTCTTTTCAAGTTTCGTGCCTAGAGCTTGTCTACCCTTCTCAAAACTATCTGCAAAATTTTTGAATTTTGCTGCACTACCACGCGCTGCTTGATAAGTAGGAGAGATTTGATCCATTATTTTTACTAAATCTTGTTTGAGGATTTCGTATCCTAAAACCTTCTGGTTATCGCCATGTTTCTTACTTTTTTCGATTAAATCATCAAGAGACTTCTTGGTTTGATCTAATAACTCTATCGTAGGTTTATAGTTTATACTGCTAAACTTTCTATTATAAAATCGTCTAGGATTTATACTGAGGGGGTGTTCCTCTAAAGTCTTAACAGCTTCTTTGAGAGCTCTTTGAAACCCTTTATTTTCAAAAAGTTTATTAAGAGCTGGATAATGTTCTTTTCCTATTGGAATTTGCTTCGCTTGTTCATAGAGATGATCATGAGCCTCTTTTCCTTGCCGTTTAAGTGTCCTGCTTAAAGTATCTCTATGCTGGTATGGAACAATCGTCTGCTCCATCATATCATCAAGACGTTGAACAGAACCGCCTAATCTTTTCTCATGCGCTTGTTTCAAGAGATTATAAACATCTTCATTTGTTTTAGACGCATTCCACAAAGTCTGTCGTAGTTTTTCATTAATATCTGTCAAAAATACTTCCTGAGGTTCTGAGCTAAGACGTTCCGTGATCTTTTGGGTTTTATTATCGTAAAGTTGCTTGGCAACTTCTCGCAAAGCTTTATTTGAAACCTCTTTACGAGCAGGATTAAAATAATTCCTCACGACAGGAGGTGACTTTAAAGCATTTCCTAAACTACGAACTGCCTTAGAAATACCCATACCTCCTAAAGCAGCAACCGGCGTCAAAACTGCCCCACCAACACCACCGGCTAATGCCGAATTCACCGTATCATTGTAACCTTTTCCTGCACCAGAACCATGTAAAGCTCCAGAACCTGCCCCAACAATAGCTCCCCTACCTAAACTTCCTAAAGTCGAACCTGCTCGCAAAAAATTTAATGCTGGAATACCCAAAGATGCTAATGTTGGTAAAATCGAACCAGCAATATAAGCACCAGAAGATAACCATGGATGTTTCTCTTCCAAAGCTTTTAGGTAAGCGCGCTCCTTAGCTACCCTTCTATTATAGATCTCCTCTGCTCGTTTATCACCACGCCAATAATCTATAAAACCCGCTTCATTCGCCGCTTGTATCTCATCACTATAACCTGCTGTAAGACCAGATGTACCATGGCTTCTAACAGCATCCGACCACGTAAGATCTTTATCATCAAATGAAAAATCATCTGCTGTAAATTTTGTATTAAATGAAGCCGTATCATCATCAACAAGAGGGGAATAAGGAATATAACCCGTTGTTTTTTTTCCTTGATTACCACGACTGTTCTTCACCGAAGACGTACCATCATTATCGGATACATCATCAACAATGCGAGAATAAGGAATATATGCCATTTTAAGCCCCTTTAACCCTTATCTTTCCATCTTCACCAATAAAGCGTGCACCGGAAGGCAATGCATCTTCCTCTTCTTTGCTGGTAACAAGTGGCAAAGCATTACGTCCTTGCTGTGGAGCTTTAGAATGCGACTGTGAGGTAACCTTATCAACACTCTCTTGCGTTAATTCAATGCTGCTGTCTTCTAGCAATTTCAATACGTCTAATTTCATCTTAGCCAAAATCTGATGGATTTTTTTCAACCTAAACAAGAGCTCTTTATGACCCAAGTCGTACTTTATCTCTCCTAAATAGCTCTTTAAGATATCAAGCTCTCTTTCTGTAAGGTTACCAAAACCAGAAGCACCATTGCGTGAATACCGTCTCATCGTTTCTAAACGGTCAATACCTATACGGTTTTTAATGGAATCAAGCAGTGAACGCATATCACGGTGTTGAGGAATCTTAAAAGAAGCTTGCCAATCAGCAAGATTTCCCGTAGCCCAATCACCATTCTCTTCTATATAATTCATAAAACGTTCAATGTCATGGAGTGTATTACTACTGATAGCTTCACTATTTTTAAGATCTATTGTTTCTCGTAGGCGGTCCATTTCTTCTTTAGATCTAGCATCATAACCGCCGTTCACTTTTTGTAATAGAAAAGCATTCAATGCATCTTTATTCCCAGCCATGAACCGCGCCTCTTCTTCACTGTACCCTTTAGATTTTAGATATTCGACGGTCTGATTAACCTGCCCTCTTTGTTTATCTCCTTCGTTAAGACGCTTCACACCACTTGCAAGCGCATCCCACCCAGAACCGCCTGACGGTGCTGCCGACATACCTGCAAAAAGATCTTGAAGCTTTTTATAAAAATCAGACTGGACAAACTTTTCAAAACCAGTTCGAGTATCTACTGGAGAAGTTTGTGACTGTGGTGTTGAAGCTGCCTCTACTATAGGCGTAAGTTGTTTAATCTCCTGTGCATTAGGGAGTGGTGGATGATTACCAACACCAAATGGTATTTCTGCTTCAGGAACCACATAAGGTTCCTTCTTCTCATGATATACTCCATCCGGAACAATAGTTCCTATTTGAGAAGGCGCAAGAGAACCACTCTCAAACGGTTTATCAATAGAAATTGCACTAGGAGTAGCAGGACCTTGATGCTGCTGTATGACTCTCTGCAACAGATTCATTTTATCAATAGGTCTCTCACCAATCTTCGGAATAACCATTCCTAATAGCTTTCGACCATAGATCTCTTCACGCTTTTGGCGTTCTCTTTCTTCTTGAACTGTAGACCATCTCCTTCTATTGCGTTTTAATGTAGGTGGGAGATGTGTACTATGTTGTATTAAACCATCTGCTCCTATTCTAGACATTCTAACTAAAGGATGTTCACCTTGATCAGGAGGAATAAAAAAACGCGAAATGTTATCGAACCAAGAACTTTTTTCCATTTCTTTCTTTCCTATACACCGAATTTTTTGCCTAAAAATGCGCCAAAAGGTTTAGAAATATCAGGGATACCCATAAAACTTGTCGCAAGACCTGCTACTGTCGCAAAATTCTTCCAAGGGTCGTTGCCTTGCATCATAGAGGCTGTATTATTATTCGTTGTCGTGCCGTAATTCCTTGCAAAGCCATGACCGGCGTTCATAAGCATATTCAACCTATTCCAGCCGCTATTGTCTTGTTCCAGCCAACGTTCTCTATTGGCATCAACAAGGCGTTGATTGTGGGCATCAAGCACACCTCCCCCTTGTATGGCATTGGAATAGGCATTCCCATAACCCTGTAAGAAGTTATTTGAGGCGCCCAATTGATTTTGATTGGCTTGGTCTATCATGGCATTGGCTTGCATCATGCGATCCGCATCACGATTATACTGGTCTGCTGTAGCACTTGTGGACAAAGCACCAAGTTCATTTGCTAATACACCTGCATGTGCACCGGACCCATAACGACCCGCACCTGCAAAAGAGCTGTTAATCGTATCTCTTACACGGTCTAAGCTATTTTGAAGGGCGGCATTAAAAGACGGATTCTGTCCAACCATATCACCAGAAGCCACTCTTCCAAGATTGCTTGCTGTCAACGTTGGATTGTAAATCGTATTCATCAAAGAGCGATTTTGATAATGCTGTGGAATACTTCCAAGACCACCAATTCCATAGCGCGTTTGATCACTTAACGGCGCTACACGAGGACCGCCATAAACATTCCCACCCGCCCCTGTATCATACAGATTATACGCATCCGCACCACCTCGCTTAAAGACATTCTGCATCCAAGCAGGAGGGGCACTTGTCTGCACCTGCTTCTGTTCTGTCGTTGCTGGTCTACTGCTCCCCATGTCACAATTCCTTCCTATAATAAAGCATATCTATGCCATAACCTTGTTTGTTCAGTGCACGTTTCCAACCTAAACGACCCAAGATCTCCATTTCAGAAGCACCATTCTCACGCGCCCAATCCTCTACAACTTGCAAATTGTCAACTTGATCAAGAATGCCCTTGCCACTACATTCACAAATCAGTGCGCGCTTCTTTCCTAAAACTGTCTGCTGTATCTGGGTCGTGAATGCCGCTAAAAAGCGCTCGTCATCATCCAAAACAAGCCATAACTGTTTCTTGCCACTGCAAATCGCTTCAAGGAGCTCTTGCAACGTGATTTCATGTTTAAAACGTTCCACATACTCGCGAAACGACGCAATGATGTCTTCAAGGTATGGTGCTATACGCTCCATATCCCAAGACGTGGTCAAAAAGACTTTTGCCATTACCCTCTGCCTAAAGGACGTAAATCCACATTAAATCCTGTGATTTGGTTCCAATGAACACCTTCAGGAATACGCAATTTAAAGCGGTGATAACGATTGCGCGAACGACCATGATAAGCGCCCGTAAGATAAGAACATGCCCTCTCTTGGTGCCATGTAATCGGTGTCTGATCATTACGAAGCCGACGTTCTCCGATACTTAAAAGACCTTCCGTCGTATCAACTTCAGCAAACATCTTCGTGATAAAGTTAAAACTTCCATCTGGTGCTCCCAATTCTTGCGAAACAACCGTTGCCTCCATCGGTGCTCCCGTAAACATAACAAGCCGATTTTCATCATCAAAAGCACCAAGCATGGGTGCGCCACTTTGCCAACGAGGGCTGTCTAAAGAAGCCGGCAATGTCTCAAGATTGATCGATATCTCATCTAACTGTTCTAAAGTATACCCTGTCGTAAATACTGGAAACAACGTGAAAGGTTTTCCCTGTAGCGTCGACCATTTCTGCAATCCCCAATCATAAACAAAGGTCGTTTGCTCGTTATTGCCTCTCTTTAAGGACCAGTAAATCCGGTTATCAATGGGATCTATAACCCCTTGCATCTCATCAAGAGCAAACTTATCAAAGGTTTTAAAAACTGTTCTATCAACTTTCTCAAAGCCTATCGGCAAAAGTTGACCATCCAAACTCATCTGATAAAAACCACCATCACTCGCAAAAAAAGCATCACTCCCTCGACATGCTATAGAGGACGCACTACGGGCTCCGCGCTTGTCTTGTATCTTTTGAAACGTAAACACAATCTTAGAACCCGCAACAAAGGTTCCTGCATAAATAGCAGAACGCATAAAAATGAGGGGATTAGTCGATTCCGTAGACCCTTGAACATATTCTCCATCTGGAAAATCTTGAAAATCGCAATCTTTCTGCTTAACTGTCCAATGGGTTGCATCTTCCAAACCTGACCAATGAATGCGATTGGGGTGATCTGTCAATTGCATCAAACAAACAAAAGGTCCCCAAACCTTCACCAAGCCTGCTTTCGGGGGATTGCCTCCTAAATCTTCAAATCGTTCAGAACTATGGGTATTAAAAACTTGTGGTTTATCATTTTTATTCACCGCAATAATTCTTTGACCAAACAAAGCGAACGACCATTGATTATCTTCATGCGCATGATAAGTCACACCACTTTGACTTATGTCCTTCCACCCCTTCGTTTGACTATCATAACTGTAAAGCTTTTGCTTGCCTCCTACGATTATCTTAACACCATTGCCACTTCTAAACGCTATGCACCCCAAAGGCTTTTCTTCCAAAGCATGAGACACAACCATTGCACTAGGCATCGGAATGTAACAGCCATCAGCCGGTAAAACATTCACAAGCGTATCCGTAAAGCTACCGTTGACGACCGAAACATCTGGTCTGTAATCAGCGATTGGAAAATAAACCATCTTAAAAATCCGTTGGTATTATTCTGGTCACGTTATGACGTTGAGACGTCTCTGCACGCAATTCATGCAACTGTTCGTTAAAGTCATTGTAAGCTGCCGTTGCACAATCGGGATCTTTCAAGATATTCTTGTAAAGTTCGTATTTTGCACGCGCCTTAATCAAATCAAACGCGTGCACAAACCATGGATGCTCCTCATCAACACTCTCTATCTCTGATAAACGCAATGGAGAGAGAATGAGTTGAATCTGATAGGCTTTATCCGGCGTGGGATAAAGATGTAATTTCCTATCAAAATAACTGTAACAAACCGGCGTTCCTTGCTGCTCTGATGATAACAAAGGCTCTAAAGAAACATGGTCCTTACACTCCAATGCAAACTTATGATGTTGATCAGAACTCAGATAACACATTGATTTATAATGATAATATAGCGTTATTCATATTGAATTAGAATCCCGAATAACGTAAGATTCTCTCATTTCAAATCTGTTTATCTTGAATCAACTAAAACCACTCATTTGTACATAACAAGTGGGATGAGTGTATGGATAAAATTTGTATAAGAAAGGACTAAAAATGGCTCTTATGAACCGTCTTAATGCAAGGGCTGTCGCAACATTGGGAGCTGGCAAATATAATGATGGTGCCGGCTTGTTACTTCATAAGCGTAAAGATGGAGGTGCTCAATGGATTTACCGTTTTACCATTCATGGGCGGCGCCGTGAAATGGGCTTGGGTGCCTTGAGAGATGTCTCTTTAAAACAAGCCCGTGAATTGGCAACTGGGTGGCGCTCTGTTCTTCGTGAAGGTCGTGACCCCATTAAAGAACGCAATAAACAAAAGCGTGAGGCAATAAGTAATCTCCATTATTTAAAAGATATCGCGTTGGATGCTTTTGAAAGCCGTAAAGCTGAACTAAAAGGAGATGGTAAAGATGGGCGTTGGTTTTTACCCTTAAAACTCCATATTCTCCCCAAATTAGGTTGCCTCCCCGTTTCAGAGATTACACAAACAGAGATACGCAATACACTTGCTCCCATTTGGCATACAAAAGCAGCAACAGCTGATAAAGCTCTTACCCGCCTTAATATTTGTCTCAAACATGCGGCTGCTTTGGGTTTGGATGTTGATTTACAAGCAACAGAAAAAGCACGCGCTCTCTTAGGTAAACAACGCCATAAAACGCAAAATTTTCCAGCTATGGATTGGAGAGATGTCCCTGCCTTTTATAAAACACTTTGCGAAGCATCAACCTTAACACAACTGGCTTTGCGTTTGCTTATTTTGACAGGCGTTCGTACCAACCCTTTGTGTCATATTCATAAAGACCAAGTTGATGGCGATATCTGGACAATCCCTGCTGAAAATATGAAAGGTCGACGTGATACTACAGAAGAGTTTCGCGTGCCTCTATCATCAGAAGCATTAGAAATCTTAAAACAAGCGCGCTTGCTTTCTCGCAATGATTTCTTCTTTTCTGCAACCGGTCGGGGTCCCCTCGCTGCAAATTGTATGGCTCAATATATGAGAGACAATAAAATTGAGGCATGCCCCCATGGATTTCGTTCTAGTTTACGTGATTGGCTCGCTGAAACAACCGATGCCCCCTATGAGGTCGCTGAAACTATTCTAAGTCATACAGTTGGCGGCAAAGTAGAGCGTGCCTATCGTCGTACTGATTATCTAGAACAGCGCCGTGTTTATATGGATAAATGGGCGGCTTATGTCACGGGTCAATCTTAAGATATGGGGTGAATAACCCCATTATCTGTGGATAACTTTCTCTCTCTTCTCTCTCATTCTTTCTCAATAGGAGTCATAAATTATCACATCAGAAAAACTATGATAAAATATTGTTTTCTATAAATAAAATACCTTCAAAAATGAACCAAAATGTGGTTAATAAATAGTTATGATTTGTTCTCATTTTTTTACTTTTGAAAGGATTTTAGTATGACAGAAAATGATATTCTTTTAACAGACCGTGAAAGTGCAAAACTGCTTCATATGAGTGTCTCAACATTCCGCCGTCATGTGACCAATGGCTCTCTCCCAAAACCTTTAAAATTTGGTTTTTTATCGCGTTGGTTACAATCGGATCTTTTGAATGTCATCGAGCAAGCAAAACAGCAACGTTATAACGACGCGGCATAAAAAGAAAACCTTGTCACGTAAGGACGGACAAGGCTTTCTCAAACTCATCAACCTGGTGCTTTATTTGGTGTAAATTCAAGGCTTTCTCTACTGAAGCAAGACTTAAGGCTGGCATTCAAGTTGTTCTGAATGTTTTTTACAATAAGGGCTATTTAAGCGTCTCTCAACACTTCGCTGAGGCATGACAGCACCAGGACGACATATGGGAAGATTGTCCGATTTATGGTTTTCACACCATTCTTGTATTGTAAAGCTAGGACGAAAACCTGATTGCGCCATACACATTTCAATACTGGCAAATTGATTCAAATCTAGCGCCACAACCTTATTAAGGTCCGGTACTCCACATTCTAAAAGTATTTTATTTCTCCATAATGCTGGAGAAAGTGAGGGAATTGAATTAACACATCCAGTGATACTTAACAGAGCTATACAACTCAACAGTTTTAAGATTTTCTTCATTTTTCCCCTCTTTCAATGGATTTATTACTATAAAACAGCTCATAAGCTTGTTTATATTTTCTGTCACCGCTGCTTAAAACAACGGTGAACAATATTGAGATGACAGATTGAGGAAACAATCGCGCCATTCCAAGTGAAGGCAAGGATGGCAGATTGTTGATCATCACTAGCAGTGCTTAAGGTTGGCATTCTGGTTTATTTTTATATTTTTGGCAATAAGCGCTATTTAAACGCTTCTTGACACTTCGTTTTGGAATGACAGCACCTGGCACACAAATCGGAAGATCTTCGGCATTATAATTTCTACACCGATCTCTCCACTTCCCTCCTAATTTACTATGAAAACCTGCTTGGGTTAGACATGCATAAATAGATGTATTCGCATTTATACTTAACTCTCTATAATCCATCATATAATCATCATGAGGATTCAGCATTCCACATTCTAATAGTGCTTTTTTAATCTCAATCTTATCTTCTCCTAGCTTCTCTAATACATCCACAGCCTGGTAAGGACCTGGAAAACATCCAGCTATAATAAGCAAAGCCAATCCACTCAATAACTTTAAAGTTGCTTTCATTTTTTCTCTCCTTCAATGATTTTTTATGATAAGATTGCTTATAAGCTTGTCGATGTTTTATATTCCTCTGTCCATATCAATTTGAAACATGTTGAGTGCCGATACAATTGGCCCACACACTTATGCAAAAGATAAAAAAACTAAAGATTACTCTTAATCATACCATCATCAAAAAACTACGGTAGACATTCAGGCTTGTTTCTATTTCTTTTACAATGGGGGCTGTTCAGGCGTTTCTTAACACTTCTTTGAGGAATGACAGCACCTGAATGACAAATCGGAAAACGAGCATCAAAAAACTCACACGAACTCAAATATCCGGATTTATATCTAAAACCTGCTTGAACCATGCAAGCTTCAATTAATGCGTTCGCATTTCCGTCTAACTTTCTGTTGTATTCATCACGATTATAAGGTGTTGGCATGCCACATTCTAACAGCGCTTTCCCTATATCAATTGTATTTGCACCAGGCTTATCCCATAATTCCCAAGCTGATAAGGGAACCTCAGCTTTATACTCACATCCAGCTATACTTAACAGAGCTATGCCGCTCAATAATTGCAAGACTTTCTTCATTCTTCCCCTCCTTCAGTGGGTTTCTTTACGATAAAACAGCTCATAAACCTGTTGATATTTTCTGTCATCGCTGCTTAAAACAACGGTGCCCAATATTGAGATGATTGGTTGAGAAAACAATCCCGTCATTTCAAGCGAAGACAAGGATGAGGGATTGTTGACCATCACAAACAGCAAAACTTAAGGTTGGCATTCATCCGCATTTTTATACCTTTTACAAAATGGGCTATTTAAGCGCTTCTCAACACTTCTCTGTGGGATGACAGCACCAAGCTGACAAATGGGAAGGTTTTCTTCTCTAAATGTATAACACCAGTTTCCTCTCCCTTTATAATGGAATCCTGATTGAACCATGCAAGCATAAATTGTTGCATCCTCATTAACACTAAGCTTTCTATTTTCTGAATCAGCATCAATAAGGCTCGGTATTCCACATTCTAAGAGGGCTTTTCCTACCTCAGTAGAATCTGCACCTGCCTTCTCCCACATACTCACGTACTCTGGAGGACTGCTGTCAATTTTTGATATGTCACATCCAGTCACACTTAATAGGACTATACCACTCAATAATTTTAAAATTTGTCTCATTTTTTCTTCCATAAATGATCTAAAGTCGAATAAATTGAATGAATTTGTTTAGTAGGAGATGTTCCATAATTAGTTATACACGCTTTACTTGCATCACCATAACAATTATGGGGACTAGGATCATAACCGCCTAACGCCCTCCCTCCCTCTATCAATGGAGAGGTTGCTGTAGTCAATAAACTTTTTCCTACAAACAGCGTCATATATAAAGGATTTTTTATACCTTTCTCCAAAAGTGAAACATCTAGATTTAAAGGTACTTTATAAAAAGTAGGTGCATTGTAACCAAACAACGTACTAATGGGGTCAGATGCATGGCTTTGTAAGTAAACATGATCATTTTTGCCATCGCTTACGACATATAATGCATTCGCTATCGATTGAGCATGATCCGCTGGTCCATAAAGATAAATATCTGTTTTTTCTGCTATACCGTGGATGCCGCGCTTTTCAAAGTCACGTAGTCCATTGCCTACTGTTAAGCTACCACGACTATGCGCACTAACAATCGCCCCATCATTACCATAACGAGAGGCAAAATCTTGGAATTTCTTGGTCGAATTACTCCATCCCCCAAAATACTCATAAATTGCTACCCCGAACTCTACTAGCTTATCTTTAGCTTGTGGGTGGTATGTAAAATAAAGGGGTTCATGTTCATTATCAGCTAAGTGGACAGCATTACCGGCTGCTTCATCTGGTGTGTTAAAAATACCATTATAGAACATACGCCTGTTGCCATCAGAGCCAGCTTGTAAATGCTGCTCATCTTCAGCATTTAAAAAGTGATACAGAGTAATATATTCTCCATCGCTGTCTTTTATAGGTTTTCCATTTTCATCGGTTAAATAGAGGACATTGCCATTTTCATCATGCAAAATCTCACCTACTGGATGTTCTTTAACATTTGCGACTTCGCGCACTTTGTCCCAGTATCCCAATCCTTCATCCGATAAATCATTGATCATATCTAGGCGATTATGCACTGCTCCCTCAAGCGGTGCGACATCTAGCTGTCCTACAGCTTGGTGGGCTGCTGCGGTGTTGCGGTTGAGAGAGCCAATGATTTGTCCAGCATCTTGCCCCATCGCCCTCTGTCCAGTTGTATCAGTAAGGATGATAGTCCCATCGCTGATAGCAGATTTGGTTTCCCCTTCTACTCCATCATGCGCTTTTTAGAGGCTTCAGCATTACGCTTTTTAGAGGCTACATCATTGTGCTTTTTAGAGGCTACATCATTGTGCTTTTTAGGGGCTTCAGTATTACGCTTTTTAGGAGCTTCAGCATTACGCTTTTTAGGAGCTTCAGCATTACGCTTTTTAGGAGCTTCAGCATTACGCTTTTTAGGGGCTACATCATTGCGCTTTTTAGGGGCTACATCATTGCGCTTTTTAGGGGCTACATCATTGCGCTTTTTAGGGGCTACATCATTGTGCTTTTTAGGGGCTTCAGCATTACGCTTTTTAGAGGCTTCAGCATTGCGCTTTTTAGGGGCTTCAGCATTACGCTTTTTAGAGGCTTCAGCATTGCGCTTTTTAGGGGCTTCAGCATTGCGCTTTTTAGGGGCTTCAGCATTACGCTTTTTAGAGGCTACATCATTGTGCTTTTTAGAGGCTTCAGCATTACGCTTTTTAGGAGCTTCAGCATTACGCTTTTTAGGGGCTACATCATTGTGCTTTTTAGGAGCTTCAGCATTACGCTTTTTAGAGGCTACATCATTGTGCTTTTGAGGAGCTTCAGCATTACGCTTTTTAGGGGCTTCAGCATTGCGCTTTTTAGGGGCTTCAGCATTACGCTTTTTAGGGGCTTCTTCACTATATTTTTTATAGGCTTTATCGCTGTATTTAAATCCTTCTTCCAGCAATTCTGTTGCCATTTTACGGTCTTCACCAGCTGTTTGTTCCAGCTTAGTGACATCTATTTGTGATACACCCTTATGAGCTTCAGCGGTATTACGGTTAAGGGAAGCTATGGTTTGATCAACGCCTTGCCCTGTTAATGCCTTCTGCCCTGCTTCATCAGTAATGACGATGGTGCCATTGCTGATAGCGGATTTGGTATATCCTTCCCTTGAATCCTGTTGTTCTGCATGATCTAAAACATTTTTGGCAATGTTTTTAGCGATGTCGTATTCGCCCATTGCACCACCCGCTGCAATGCTAATCCCATCACTGCTGGCTTTGGCACTCGCACTGTTGGTAATATCACTGGTGCTGATGCTTCCTGTGGTCAGGCTGTTTTTTTCTGCCAAGGCTGTGCTTTCAATAATACCTCCAGTCAGCGTTGTTTTATCTTTAACGGTGATCTCAAAGCCGTCATCACGGGCTTTAATGCCTGATTGTTCCACAACACTGTGATAATCGCTGGAGGATTGATCATTTTGGAAAGAGACGTTTATTGATGCACCATCAGGCTTTCCATTGCCTTTAACCCCGACAGAAACAGAGTTTTTTTTGCTGGAACTTTGTCCCGTATCACTGCGGCTGACAACGGTAAAATCACCTCCTACTTCCATTTTTACACGCTCTCCAGAAACCACGGCGCCTGCCAATGTGGTGTTTGCCCCACTCGTGGTATGAACAGTACCTGTGCCAACAATATGGCTGTTCTTTTGTTGAACCTGTTCACTGGAACCTTCCCCTTGACTAAAAGCAGCACTGCCTGTTACCCCTGCGCCACCAGTACCATAACTGGCTCCAATATTCATTGAAGCGCTTTGGTTATGGTTTTGTGTGCTTTGCGTGTTTTGCGCACTTTCAAAGGTAATGTGCTGTCCTGCATCCAAGTTGATATTCCCGCTCTGCGGATCATTGCCCAGCGCATAAACAGGATTGGTACCGGCAATAACGTCGGCTCCAACACCATGGATGCTGCCTTTGTGGGCTTTCATATTGACAGAACGCCCAGCTTCTATGCTATTGGTTACAGCAGTAGATGTCTGAGAAGACTTCTCTTCCTTTTCAGTCTTAAAGCCTACGGTAACACTGGTAGAAATATCCACCATTTTGAGAAGGGAATCTTTTGTTGATCCGCTCTTTATCCCATTATAGAGATCTTTGCCTTTGTTATAGAGATCTTTGCCTTTTAGACCAAGAATGATGCCATTGCCGATTTTGTGTTTTGTATCCCCATGACCAAAACGTTTTCCTGCATCCTTTATATCTTGTATGGTACTAAGAATGCCAACATTGACAGAACCTGTAACACCAGCAAAGAAATTTTCATGGTTTTTTTGTGTCTTAGAGATATCTTGGCTTTCTGATAGGGTGATATTATTGCCGGCATCAATGTTGACATCACGATCCGCCGCAACAATGGCTGCTTGTAAATTCACATCATTGTCAGCAGTAATCTGCACATCTTGGCGTGCCGTGATGTGTGATTGTGTGGAAGTGGTTTCCCATTGATCGCCCGTATCTTTGACGCTTGCAACCCCAACTCCTACAGAAACACTGCTGCTGCTCTTTCCAAACTGAAAACCAAAACCTGAACGCTTTTCTTCAGAATTTGACTTATGGCTATTATGACCCACAAGCACATTGACATCACGAGCTGCCGAAAGATTAATATTCTCACCTGCAAAATCAGAGCCCACTATGCTCACATCTTTTTTCTTGGCAATGATGTTGATAGTGCCATACGCATTGAGAGAAGAGCCTTGATGTTCAAAACTCTCTTCATTTTGCACCTTTTCCTCACTCCCATATATCGATAAAAAGTCCTTGCCTGAACCCGCGCCCAAACCAGATGCATGTTCTTCTGAGTGGCTGCTATGGTGATCTTGCATGCCATCAATCGTCACATTTTCTGCTGTCACATTGATGTTTTGACCTGAAAGCAGATGAGAAGCAGAAATCTTGGCTTCTCCTTGTGCGTCTAACACGATGTTGCCCGTCGCCCCAAGGATAGAGGAGACCGTTGTGGTATGCGATTGAGAACTATCGGACGATTCCTCATGCAAAAAGCTACTTGAAGACGATTGGTATTGCTGGTCGTAGTGTTCTTGAGCGCCTTTTATAAGAATATTCCCACCAGAATGAATAGAAATATCCGCTTTTGCTTGATCTGGTGTTTCCTCTTTTTTTCCAGCAAGAAGCATCGACCCAATGATTTTTGTATCATTGCCAGATTCAAAGGCTATCCCTTCACCGCCTGTTATACTTGAGCTCACGACTTGGGTAGCCTCAACATTATTATGGACTCTCTCACTAAATATTCCATCCTCTTTGTGATCAGACATCTCATAATTTAAGCTATCTTCTGCATTGTTGATTAAAATATCGTTACTGGCTTTCAGCCCCACCTTGCCCTTGGCATCTATATCGGAAGCAGAGACATGGATATCGTGCCCCGATATGATATCCATATTCTTTCCAGAACTTAGATGAGAGCCATTGTGCAAGGCAACATGGGAGGTTTCACTCCCATTCTGATTGTCCATACTGTTGCGTGTGGCATCAATCGAAATATTCCTCTCAGCTTGCAAGAGAAGTTTATCCGTTGCTTGAACATCTGAGCCTAAAATATTGAGATTTTTTCCTGATGAAAAGACTGTTGAACCCCCAGAACTGACTTCCGATTTATGATGCATGGTGGCATCACCCTGTTCATCATGGTAATGGGTTTCTGCTGAACCGATCGTCAAGTTGCCTTGTTCTGTAGCCATGGCAAGATCACCTCCGGTGGTGATCCCCACCCCTGAGGCGGTGATATCTTGCTTGGCAATCACGCTCGCATTGCCACCAGCAGAAAGCGCCTCGGTGTTTAATACTGTCTCCACGCCGTCAACCGTTGTGCGCCCTGCATCCAAACGAATATTCTTCTCCGCAAGGATAACAGCATCACCACCCGCCGCAAAATGCCCTCCTTGACTGAGGATATCCCCGCCATGCACATGCAATTGGTGATTTGCCGCAATCCGCCCTGAATTGATAATCGTTGAATTGCTCGTATTCTGGCTGGTGATATTGACACCATCGCCCATGATCAAAGCTCCAGCAGAAACAAAGGAGGCTCTGTCTTTTTCAGGGATGTAAAGCACCGGAGCATAAACATCCATGCCCTTGACCTGTTGGCGCACATAAATCACCATCGGGACTTCTAGGGACGCCAATTGTTCTTCACTCAAAGCCTCACCACAAGGGAGATTGTGGGCTTTTGCATAGTCTGCCCCGACATCCAGCAAAGTTTTGACTTGTTCAATGGCATCACTTCCAGGAATAAAGGAGCCTTTACCCAAACCTTGACCAACCAGATCACGCATTTGTTTTTCAATCAATTCCTTTTCGAAATAAGCATCCCCTAAGAAAAAAATCTCCCGATCAGGATTGTAGCCAATTCTGTTCAAATAATAGGCTGAGCCATAAAACTTGCCAACATCAAGGAATTCTGCCCGCGTTTCATAAATAAAATTCTGCTTGGGCAAGGTGCCACCAACCCCACCCGATTGAGGCTTTGGCAAAGGGAGACCCTCAGAAAGTTCTCCTGCACCATTGATATCCACTTTTGGTGTAAACAAAGCACCAGCCCCGGTTAAACCGCTTAAGGACTCCAGCGGATTGCCTTCAACTGCTTGTGCTTTAAAATGCGCATCCCCTGTAATAGAACCTTCCCCTGCCTTGTTGTTGAGTTGATCAACCACCAGATTTAAAGTGCCACCCGCTTGGACAAGACCAGGAACTGCATCAAGAGCTTCTGAACCGGTCTGGCGATAAGTGCCATTAGCTATATCTAAGGAAACATCGCGGCTTCCATCAGCTTTATAACCATAACAATAAGCATCCGTATTAGCATTACAACCCATATAAGTGTTTTTATAAACCGTTGCCCCCAAATTGGTGAGCACATTGGCGTGGATATCGGCATTTCCTCCTGCTTGTATAATGCTATAGTGGTTGTCAATGGTATCGGCATTAATGATGAGATTGCCACTAGATTGTATCATCCCCTGAGCAGCCGGTTTATGCGAAAAACTCTGCGTGACAATCTTCTCTGTCATGTATGACTGATTATTCCATTGATAGCGTTCTATATCTCCTTTTCTTTTATCATATTTCCAAGTGAATGCCTTATAGACTGTTCCACCTTGCAAAGTTGCCGTGCCATAGGTTCCCTCTTTGTTAGCCCAAAGCTTTTTATCAAATACAAATTCTTCCTTAAGATACCCTCCTTGAGTATGTATATAATCCTCTCCACCTATTAATATATACGTAACATACCCCTTTCCCCAACGCTCTCTCTTCATATCGTGATATAAATTCTGTTCATTGAGCAAATTAAAACCCTTTGGTTTTTCGAATGCTATGGCGACTTCTTCCGTTTTTTCCGTGATGACAGGCATGCTATCGGCTTCGTTTTTGAGACTGTTGGTTTGGATATTTAAGTTTCCACCTGCTTGAATAACGCCCGCTTTATTCACAAGCGAAAGGCTTTTTCCAGTACCAGCTGCATTGGTGAAAAATAAATTGCCTTCTGCCATAATAGCGCCAAAATCATTGAGCAAAGCCCCATCAACTTGTAAAGCACCATTGCCCTTTACATAAATTAAACCCGTTTTGCTGTTGGTCACATCGCCCGTCACGCTAAAAGCTAAATCATGACCCGCTGCCAATTGACCGCTATTTTCAAGCTCCCCGGTTTTGATGATAAAATCTCGTGCTGCTAAAACCGATGTGAACTGATCCACCATAACGCCTGGAGCAACAAAAAGAATATCTCCAGTCCCTCCTTCATCGGTAATGGCTTGTAGCCGTGCATGGTGAATATCAAGAACATTGGTGCTTTGAAAATCTAAACCACCATAAATCAGCGTGCTGCCCGAGACATAAATATGATCCGCAGTTAAATATAGCGTTTGCGGCGTGTAAATATGAGAACGATCATTGCTCAAATCCAGTGTGTTTGCTGTCAATCTCACATCCCCCGTAGCAGACAGCACATTCTCAACGCTGATCCCTCCTGATACCGAGGTCAGGGTTGCACTGCCATAGCCAATGACCTGATCATAATAAATGTCGTTGCCAGCAAAAAGTTCAATATTGCCACCACTGGCAATCTGACCAACCTTCACCCCTTCTTTTGCTGTAATTAAAAGAAAGCCCTTTTCATCTAAAACAAGATCCCCTGAACCGTCCGTAGAAACGACACCTGTCATCAGTGTGCCTGCATCAAGGCTGCCAACCTTTAAAACAGCTTCTTCACCCGTCATCAGCGAAGAAAAGTCAACCGCCCCACCCTC
>NZ_JBHIPD010000023.1:0-20869 GCF_042195865.1 Bartonella sp. AP36NXGY
GCACGTATACGGTGTAAAGTAAGACCATCAAAAGTGAATTTTTCATTGGTAAATTCGTATTTTTTTGCAGACTCTTGCTGATCAACAGGCGCGGTTTCATTTGCAATGGAAGAGATAACGGGGGGGTAATTTATTAACTATAGCACTCATGCTAAATATCCTATTCGTTCAATTGTTTTGAAATTGACACCCTATAAGGGCGCCGAGCGCTCAAAACACGGCGAATAGTCCGTTGCTACACTTTTCCCTTGAAAGGGTATTGTATGGCATAGCTACACCCGACAAAATTCTCATATACTAACAAAAGTATAAAAGAAAGTCAGTATTTTAAAAGGCATGGGAGAAGCTGTTTCGTAACCTATCCGCTTTTCTCAATGTTACGAAGATAACTACGCAAATCATTGCGCACATCATGTAGTTTCTTGGTCATCAATGCTTCATCAAGACTTTTTACATAGTTATTTTCGCGAACAAAAATACGTTCTAACTCCTCAAATTCTTTAGAAATGATGACCTCCTATGATAACATCTTTATCTAACCAATCGGGACCATATTCTTTATCAGCATCTTTAGTAGAAAATCCCATATCACGAATAAATTGTGCTCCATGCCGCTTTTTAAGAAACAGAAGTGTATGTGCTGGAGGTTCAGTCATTGCTAACCATTCCCACACCGCTTTGCTATCATTAGCACGGTCCGCTGCTTCTGATTCAGCAGTATAAATGCAGTTTTGATCTAACCCGCCTGCTCGTAACTCCTCACGTTCAGCATCCGTCATATAACTTTTGGGTAATTTCTTTTGCATAGGAAATTCCTTTCTGTAATCTGTCTTGAAATATTAATCTAATGGTTAAATCTGATCAATCAAATTTCCTATGAATTTTTCAATTTGTTGTTTGGAAATGAAATAAGATATCTGTTTTTATCTTTGATCATTTTGATTGTTTGTATCAAAGAAACTTATCGTTTTTTCTGATACTTATACACTTAATTGACGGTCTTTATTGAACGTGACACAATTTTACGCATATTTACGAGTTTCTCCTGATGGACAAGATACAGAAAATCAAAAACTTGGATTATTAGAATATGCTAACAAAAATGCTTTTGCTTCACTCCATATTGAAGATAAACTATAAATAGAAGGAAAGCTTGGTGCTTTAATCGAAAGAACAGAGCAGGGGATTGTTATTGACACCTGAGTTTTTTGTATAACCGATTTTCTCTTGATGTTTTAGAAATTCTTAAAGATGTTAGTGAGCATAATTTATAAAGTACGCCAATTTATTAAGGGGATAAAACCTATTATCATGAGCAGGACAACGGGCTGTTCCATAACGCCCATGCCAAACCCCGCGCAAGGCACGTGTGATACCCTGCGCATTCTTAAAAGAACACATCATTTTAAATCCTATAACGTTGCGTTACAGGACGGATTGTGCACTCTCTAGGGTGATGAATTTGAGAAAGCCTTGTCCGTCCTTACGTGACAAGGTTTTTTTATGCCACGTCGTTATAACGTTGCTGTTTTGCTTGCTCGATGACATTGATAAGATCCGATTGTAACCAACGGGATAAAAAACCAAATTTTAAAGGTCTTGGGAGAGAGCCATTGGTCACATGACGGCGGAATGTTGAAACACTCATATGAAGCAGTTTTGCACTTTCACGGTCTGTTAAAAGAATATCATTTTCTGTCATACTAAAATCCTTTCTATCAAAAAATGGTAACAAATCATAACCATTTATTAACCACATTTTAGTTCATTTTTGAAGGTATTTTATTTATAGAAAACAATATTTTATCATACAATTTTTTATGTGAGACGTGATGAATCTTATTGAGAAAGAATGAGAGACAAGAGAGAGAAAGTTATCCACAGATCATGGGGTTATGCACCCCATATCTTTAAGATTGACCCGTGACATAAGCCGCCCATTTATCCATATAAACGCGGCGCTGTTCTAGATAGTCAGTGCGACGATAGGCACGCTCTACTTTACCACCTACCGTATGACTTAGAATAGTTTCAGCGACCTCATAGGGGGCATCGGTTGTTTCTGCTAGCCAATCGCGTAAACTAGAGCGAAAACCATGCGGGCAGGCTTCAAGTTTATTACGTCTCATGTAAATATACATACACTTCTCAGCGAGGGGACCGCGACCGGTTGCAGAAAAAAAGAAATCATTGCGAGAAAGCAAGCGCGCTTGTTTTAAAACTTCTAATGCCTCTGTTGATAAGGACACACGAAATTCTGTTGTAGCATCACGCTTGCCTTTCATATTTTCAGCAGGGATAGTCCATATATTACCCTCAACTTGATCCTTATGGATATGACGTAAAGGATTTGTGCGAACGCCTGTCAGAATAAGCAAACGCAAAGCCAGTTGTGTCATAGTTATTTTTTGACAAAGCGTTTGATAAAAAGCCGGCACATCTCTCCAATCCATGGCTGGTCTATTAATAACCTTATGACGTTGTTTGCCTAAGAGAGAGCGTGCTTTTTCCGTTGCTTGTAAATCAACATCCAAACCTAATGCAGCCGCATGTTTGAGACAAAGATTAAGACGATTAAGAGCTCTATAAGCAACTCCAGCTTTTGTATGCCAAATAGGAGCAAGGGTATTGCGTATCTCTGTTTGGGTAATCTCAGAAACGGGCAGACAGCCTAATTTGGGAAGAATATGAAGGCGTAGAGGTAAAAACCAATGTCCATCTTTCCCATCCCGTTTTAATTCAGCTTTCCGACTTTCAAAAGCCTCTAAAGCAATATCTTTTAAATAATGAAGATTGCTTATTGCTTCACGCTTTTGTTTATCACGTTCTTTAATAGGGTCACGCCCCTCACGTAAAACAGAGCGCCACCCAGTTGCCAATTCACGGGCTTGTTGTAAAGAGACATCTCTCAAGGCACTCAATCCCATTTCACGGCGCCGCCCGTGAATGGTATAACTGTTAACGCCTTTAGACATCAGCATCTTTACACTTATGAAGATATAAATCGACACCATCATACACTTTGCAAGTCCCCAATGTTTTATGCGATAATTCTTAACACTTGAGAGGTTTATAAGAAGTATTTTTACTCTCTTTTTTAATAACTTTATCCATATACGAACCCTACTTATGACGCGTAAGTAAGCGATTGTATTGAATTAAATATGAGAGGAAATATAACGAAAAAATCTTACAGTATTTTTAATCAGATCCACGTTAAAATATTATAATTTATCATAAAAAATCAATGTACTATCAATATAAAACAATAAATAAAAAAATCTTTTTGTCTCTCACACTTTAAAAGATTAAAATGAATCTACGTGGAAGATAAAAAGTGCAGCATATTACTTTTGTTAACGCTGAATAAAAATAAAATCTTTTCTTGAGTTGTCAATAATTCCTTAATTTGCGGAAATAAAAAAGTTTTTTCCTATATAAGATTCTTTATGTTGATCTTTGGGATGGGAGGAGCAGCTATGTATACAGCATTAAGGATCTTATTGATATTATGGGGAGTATTGGCATTTGATACGTGGGGGAGAGCACAAGATTTTCAAACTCCCGCATCACAACTGTTATTACTCGATGATGATACAGAGACAATACTTTATGAAAAACAAAGTGATATTCCTTTTTTTCCTGCTTCATTAGTAAAATTGATGACAGCAGAAGTTGTATTTCATCAATTAAAAAAAGAATTATTAAAAAGTACGCAGAAATTCAAGGTCAGTGAAAATGCTTGGCGCAAAGGTGGAGCACCTTCCGGTACAACCACTATGTTTGCAAAGATAAAGACAGAAATCAGTGTTTCTGATCTTTTACGTGGTTTAATTATTGTGAATGGAAATGATGCTGCTATTATTCTTGCTGAAGGAATATCAGGACATGAAGATCATTTTGTAAAACTGATGAATCAGCGCGCAAAAATAATCGGATTATCTCAGAGTCATTTTGTTAATGCTACAGGGCTACCCGAAGAGGGACAATTTGTAACTGTGCGTGATATGATTATATTAGCACGTCATATTGTTCAGGAATATCCGGATTATTATGCACTTTATTGTGAGCCTCATTTTACATGGAATAATATTTTTCAACGTAATAAAAACCCTCTTATTTCTAAGGAAATTGGTGTAGAAGGATTTGGTTTTGGCTACAGTGAAAAAGAAGGTTTTTCAATGGTTGCCACCATTTCTAAAAATCATCGACGTCTTTTTTTAGCAATCAATGGTTTGCAAGATGGTAAAAAATATACAAAAGAAATAGAACGCATTCTTCAATGGGGGATAACGGCATTTGATCTCAAAACAATTTTCACAAAAGAAGAAACGGTTGGTCGTGCTTCTGTTTACGGTGGTAAGAAAAATTTTGTTCCACTCATTGTTAAAACACCAATAAGTTTTATGCTTTCGAATGAAAAAAAAGTAAATGTTAAAGCAAAAATTAAATATCATGGTCCATTGAAAGCCCCCATCGTTTCTGGGCAATCAGTTGGTGTTATTCAAATTTTAGAAGATAAAAAGATTCTTCTGGAAAAACCAGTTTTTGCCGGAATGAATATTCAGGAAGGAAGTTTCTTTGCAAAAGTAAAAAATGCATTCTATGAAATAACAATTGGATGGTTACGGAAATATTTGTAGTTACGCGCTAATAAGGTTAAGGTCATACGTGTCAGGTTATTTTATTACATTCGAAGGAGGGGAGGGGGTAGGAAAAACGGTGCAGATTTCTTTACTTGCTGAGTTTCTCTCTCACCAAGGTTATGATGTTGTTACAACACGAGAACCAGGAGGAACGCCAGGAGCAGAAGCAATCCGGCATATTTTGTTGTCGGGGCAGGCGCAACAGTATGGACCGTTGATTGAAGCTGTTTTGTTTACAGCTGCACGCGCTGACCATTTTCATGAAGTTATTGCACCTTCTTTGCAAAAAGGTAAAATCGTTTTATGTGACCGCTTTATTGATTCTACACGCGTTTATCAAGGACTCAATAATAGAGTCAGTTCTTCTCTTCTTTCTGTTTTAGAGTGTATTGCGCTCAATGGTATTTTGCCTCATTTAACATTTTTATTAGATATGCCAGCAATGTGTGGTATGAAGCGTGCAAATTTACGAAGAAAAAAAACAGAAGAAATTGATTATTTTGAAAAAGATCAGTTGGAAATTCAAGAACAAAGACGTCAGGCTTTTCTTCAATTGGCCAAACAAGAACCCCATAGATTTCGAGTCATTGATGCCACTGGCTCAGTGGAAGCTATTGCTCATCAAATAAAAAATATTTGTCATCAGGTATTGTTGGATCAGCTTTCATGAGTAATTTAAATACCTTACGCCAATATGATGATATTGATACAATTTTATCACCATCCCAGAACAATGTTATCTTTGGTCATGAGGATGTGCGTCATTTTTTGACACAAATGCTTAAAGAAGAGCGTTTGCATCATGCATTATTATTTGAAGGAGAATACGGGATTGGAAAGGCTACATTAGCCTTTCATCTTGCTTGGAACATTTTAAGTTTTCAACAGAGTTCTTTCTTGAAACCCGATCCTTATTCTACCCCATGGCGCCAAATTACACAAGGAAGTCACCCTGGTCTTTTGTATATTTCACGTCGATTTGATGTGAAAACACAAAAGTTTAAAACAGGAATACTCGTTGATGATATCCGTGATATTATGCATTTTTTAAGTCGAACATCGCAAGATAATGGATGGCGTATTGTTATTATTGATTCTGCAGATGATATGAATAGAAATGCAGCAAATGCAATTCTCAAAATACTTGAAGAACCACCTACAAAAACGTTATTTGTTATTATCGCACATTCTTCAGGAAAATTGCTTCCAACAATCCATTCACGGTGTCAAAAAATTTCTTTTCGTCCGTTGAATAACGATGAAATGAAAAAAGTTATTATACATATTTTCGCCGATCAGGATTTACCTGATGAAAAAACAATTGAAATGATTATTAAAAAATCTAAAGGAAGCCCTCGAAAAGCCGCTTTACTTATTTGCCATGGCGGTCTTGAAATTATTAAAACAATTGATGCTCTCCTAGAGAAACCTGTTTGTAACGCAACGATTGTACATACTCTTGCACAAACATTTTCATCTGTTTCTTCTACATTCCAATTTCAACAATTTTGTGATGAAATTCTTAATAAAATTCAAAAAAAAGCTATTATGCTCGTTGAAAAGGGAGACTTATTTCTCTCAAAAAAATATGCGGGAAAATGGCAAGAGATTCATCAAGAAATAGAGGAAATACAACTGTTTAATCTCGATAAAAAGCAGTTTGTTATTAACTTACTTTTTAAAGTTCATAAGATCATTCATGAGAATTAGTTTTTCCGTGACAATGCGATGAACAAACGTTATGTCATAATATCTTCTATTTATAGCGTTTTACAACGAGTATGACATGCGTGACACATATTACATAACAACTCCCATTTTTTATCCGAATGGTGCTCCACATATTGGACATGCTTATAGTGCCATTGCAAGCGATGTTTTAGCCCGCTTTCAACGGTTAAACGGGAAAAATGTATTTTTTCTTTCTGGTACAGATGAGCATGGTCTCAAGATGCAACAAACCGCAGCTGCATTAGGCATGACACCTCAGCAACTTGCAGATCGTAATAGTGCGGTATTTCAAAAAATGCTTGCAGTATTAAATTGTTCTAATGATGATTTTATCCGTACGACAGAAGAACGCCATTATCAAGCGTGTCAAGAAATTTGGAAAAAGATGGAAGCAAATGGTGATATTTATCTCGGCCGTTATACGGGGTGGTATTCGGTTCGCCAAGAAGCCTATTATGAAGAGAAAGATACGGAAGTTGGACAAGACAATATCCGTCGCGAGAAGGAATTAGGTTCTCCAGTTGAATGGAATGAAGAAGAAAGTTATTTTTTTAGGCTTTCTCGTTATGAAAAGGCTCTTCTTGAATATTATGAAAAACATCCTGATTTTATTGCTCCACTTGAGCGGCGAAATGAAATTATAAGTTTTATCAAATCGGGTTTAAAAGATATCTCTATTTCACGCACAAGTTTTAATTGGGGCGTTGCTGTTCCTGATAATCAAAAGCACGTAATGTATGTTTGGGTTGATGCACTTACAAATTATCTATCAGCAATTGGTTTTTTCAATGAAAATTCAACAAAACGTGATTTTTGGCCTGCAAATACGCATATTATTGGTAAGGATATTATTCGTTTCCATGCAGTCTATTGGCCAGCATTTTTAATGTCTGCTGGAATTGACTTGCCTAAGAATATTTTTGCACATGGTTTTTTACTTAATCGTGGTGCAAAAATGTCAAAATCTATTGGAAATGTCGTTGACCCTTTTGAAATGGTTGATCATTATGGTCTTGATCAGGTCCGTTATTTTCTTCTCCGTGAAGTGCCATTTGGACAAGATGGTAGTTATAGCCATGAGAGTTTAGTGAACCGTATTAATGCTGATCTTGCTAATGATCTTGGTAATTTGGCACAGCGCTCTTTATCTATGATTGCCAAAAATTGTAATGCACAAGTCCCAAAACCAACTTCATTCTTAGTTCAAGATAAACAGCTTTTAGAACAATCTCTTCAGGTGCTGGAAACTGTACATCAAACAATGTCTTCTCATAGTATGCATTTAGCCCTTTCAGCTATTTTTTCAATTGTAGCAGATGCCAATCGCTATTTTGCCAACGAACAACCTTGGAGTTTACGTAAAAATGATCGAGATCGGTTTTCTACAGTTCTTTATATAACTGTAGAAATCTTGCGGCGAATAGGAATAATGCTTTTGCCTTTCATACCTCAATCAGCAGCAAAAATTCTTGATAGCCTTGCGATTGCTGAAGATGATCGGTTGTTGTATCATATAAGCCATGCGAAAATTCAAGAAGGACTTGATCTTCCACCACCAGAACCAATTTTTCCTCGTTATATCTTGAAGAAAGAAGATACTCATCATGTTGATTGATACACATTGTCATCTTGATTTTGAAGATTTTTCACAAGATTTGGATAATGTTATCCAACGGGCTTTAGATGCTAACGTTAAACGTATGATAACAATTTCAACCCATGTTCATAAGTTAGATAAGCTGTTAGCTATTGCGCAAAGCTATGATCAAGTCTTTTGTTCCGTTGGAACACACCCCAATCATGCGCATGAAGAACAAAATATTACAGCGGAAGAGCTTATACAGCTCTCGAATCATCCTAAAATTGTTGCGTTTGGAGAAGGGGGGCTTGATTATCATTATGATTACTCTACACCAGAAGAACAAAAGAAAGTTTTTCAAGAACATATCATCGCTTCTAGAGAAACACAGATTCCTCTTGTTATCCATTCACGCAATGCCGATATCGATATGGAAAAAATATTGCGCAAACAGATAAAAGAAGGAGCTTTTCCCTTTATCCTTCACTGTTATTCATCTGGAATGCAACTTGCTCGTGCTGGAATTGAGCTTGGTGGTTATATTTCTTTTTCAGGTATTCTTACTTTTAAAAACGCTCTTGAAATCCGTGAAATAGCAAAAATTGTGCCCCATGAACATTTGTTGGTGGAAACAGATGCACCATTTTTAGCACCTACCCCTCATCGGGGGAAAACAAATGAACCATCTTTTGTATGCTATACAGCAGCTGTTTTGGCTGAAACAATTGGCTTAAGCATTGAAGAAACAGCTCAAATAACAACCCGTAATGCTTTTCGTTTATTTAGCAAAATGAAATAAGGCAAAAGCTATGTGTGATCAATACCGATTTACAATATTAGGGTGTGGTCCTTCTCCAGGAGTGCCAAGACCTAATGGTGATTGGGGAATATGTGATCCGAATAATCCTAAAAATAAACGCTACAGAAGTTCTTTATTAGTTGAACGCATTAAACCATCAGGAAAAAAAACAACAATCGTTATTGATACGGGGCCGGATTTTCGCTCACAAATGATTGAAGCGCATGTGGACCATCTTGATGCTGCTCTTTACACGCATTCTCATGCAGATCATATCCACGGTATTGATGATTTACGCAGCTATGCACTTGCACAAAAATGTTTAATAGATATCTATGCTGACAGATTTACACTAGAACATCTCAAAAATGCTTTCGGATATTGTTTTCAAACACCAAAAGATTCATCTTATTCTCCTATTTTAAAAGAGCATCTTATCAATGAAGATAGCCAATTTATTATTCAAGGGGAGGGTGGAGCAATAAGCGTTAATACGCATTTACAACACCATGGAAATATTCATTCTTTAGGTTTCCGTATCGGAAATGTTGCCTATTGTACAGATGTTAGTGAGTTTCCTGAAAAAACATTATCAAAATTAATGTGTTTGGATGTTCTCATCATTGAAGCCCTTCAATTTAAATCTCACCCAAGCCATTTTTCTGTTGATCAAGCATTACAATGGATAAAATATTTAAAGCCAAAACAAGCAATACTCACACATATGGATAGATCGCTGGATTATAATGCAGTCGTAAATTACGTTCCATCCTATGTAAAACCTGCGTATCAGGGCCTTACTTTCGAAACAACTGCATAAGTTTATTCATACAATATTTTACGTTAAATAAAGTTTTTTGAAGATTATCCTTTATTTTGTTTTATTTTTGACATAAATGTCACTTTTTTATGTTTAAAATGAGGTTTTTATGTATAAGAATTTTAAGCGGGGTGTATGTATTGCCGTTTTAGCAGTTTCCTTGACAGCATGTGGGGGGCGTTTAGAAAAAAATATTGCAACGACAACATTACATGATGGATCAATGAGTTGCACCGATATTCAACGGGAGTTTTTTGCTAATAAACGACAGATTAATGATACAATTAGAGAGCGTTCTACAGCAAGAAATAAAAATGTAGCTTTAGCAGCGGCAGGTGTTGTATTTTTACCTGCTCTGTTTTTTATGGATCCTAAATCCAGTGAAAGCAATGAAATTTCGGCTTTAAATAATCGTAATGCTGTTTTGAGTGATCTTGCACGTATGAAACGTTGTAAAATAGTACAGTAATTTTTCTTATTTATCATATGTAATTTCATTTTTTGGTCTTTAAGGAATATACCTTAAAGACCAAATCGAAATTAATGGATTTGGATGTTCTCATCATTGAAGCTCTACTCACACATAATTACAATGTGGTCGTAAATTACGTCCCATCCTATGTAAAACCTGCATATCAAGGTCTTACTTTTTAAACAGATGCGTGAACTTATTAACGAAATATATTTTTGTTGATAGTATATTTGTTAAAATTTTAATCTTACTTTTGCTCTATTTAAATCTCATTAAAAACATTTTGTGTTAAAAGTGAGGTTTTTATGTATAAAGAAAATTTTAAATGGGGTGTATGTATTGTCGTTTTAGCGTTTTTTTTGACAGCATGTGGGGGGCGTTTAGAAAAAAATATTCCAGTTACCACATTACATGATGGAACAATGAGTTGTTCTGATATTCAACGGGAATTTTTTGCTAATAAGCGCCAAATCGATGCTACAATTAGAGAGCGTTATAAAGCAAGAAATAAAAATGCGGCTTTAGCAGCAACAAGTCTTGTATTTCTTCCTGCTTTGTTTTTTATAGATCCTAAATCCAGTGAAAGTAATGAAATTTCAGCTTTAAATAACCGTAATGCTGTTTTGAGTGATCTTGCACGTACGAAACGTTGTCAAATAGCACAATAATTTTTCTTAGTTTTATTATACGTAATTTCATTATCACTATCACTATTTTTGGTCTTTAAGGAATGTACTTTAAAGACCAAATTTTATTTTAAAAGTAAATTGTATGATATAAATATGATGATGTTTTAAAGGAGGGTTTTCTTTTTGGATAAAGGATTTATCTTCTGCATCATATTATCGCATAATATATATTATGGAACTTTATGGAGAAGTATAGCTAGCATCAGTGTTTTGAGGAACGAAGCTTTAAAATGAGCTACTTGAGCTAGTTAAGTTAGCTAAGATCGAAAATTGAGCCTGTTATTCTGGCTCGAAAATTTTAATCACAATGTTTTTTTATTTTTTACTCTTTTAAAAAAAATAATTACAATTTGTAGTACTATAAAAGCTAAAAACAATATTCCATGAAATAATGGTACAAATGGCTGATAAATAAAATCGGAATAATATATTGTTATTGCTTCAATCAACGCTGCAATACACCACACAATGATACCCCATAGTGAATACATCCAAAGTCCAACTAAGGCAATAGGATAGAGAATAGCCAATATAGCTGATGCAAATTGCCACTGCCAAGGCATAAGATCAAAACGCCATAGAATACCTGGAAAAACCCCAACAAGGCGTATCCAATAACAAATACCTAGAACTAAGCAAATAAATGCCAAAAACCGTAAGTAACAGTTATAGATTAAATTGATTTTTGAAATCTGTTTGTGAGAATTATTTTTCACAATAATAACTCTTGTTCAACAGGTTGGAAGTAAGAATCTACCATTTCATCTGTCACATTTGAAAGTTTATCTGGTTGCCATTGAGGTCTTTTATCCTTATCGATTAACATAGCACGTATACCTTCATAAAAATCATGTGAATGAATCATATGATACGCTATGCGGTTTTCAATTTTCATACAATCTTCCAACGTTTGAGATGAATTTTGTTTCATTTGTTTCCAGATAACTTTTAAACTTGTCGGAGAACGTGACTGCAAAATATCATAACATTCTTTAGCAAATAAAACATCTTCATTGCTTTTTTTATGTAGCAACTCAAGACATTCTTCTAAGGTATGTGCACTAAAACAAGTGTTAATAATACAACGTATTTCATGACTTGTTTCATAGTCTTTTGTAATTGCTCGCTCGTTTAAAGCTAAAGTAGGATCTCCTTGCTCAATAACAGCTTTTCTAATCATATCGAATTCAGTTTCAGCAACGGCGTGTGTTGCTAATCCCAAATTTAAGCAATCTCCCCACTTTATACGTGCGCCCGTTAATGCAAGATAGATACCAAAATGATTGGGAAGAGATGGTAAGAAAAAACTTGCACCTACATCTGGGAAAAATCCAATCGCACCTTCTGGCATAGCAAAAACTGTATTTTCTGTAACAATTCGATGCGAGCCATAGAGAGAAATACCTACCCCTCCTCCCATCCAAATACCGTTTAAGAAAGAAATGTAGGGCTTTGAAAAATGTTTGATATAAGCATTTAAACTATATTCATTTCTAAAGTATTGACAAGCAGCAGCACTTTTCCCCATATGATAGATTTCTACAACATCTCCACCAGCACAAAAAGCACGCCCTTCCCCTTCAATTAAGACACAAGAAACATTATCATCTGTTTCCCATGTTCTGAGAGCTTTTTTTAAAGCTGAAACCATTCGTTGATTAAGAGCGTTTAATGCTGAAGGACGTGTGAGCTTTATAATACCAGCACGCCCTTCTTTCGTAAAAGAAATATCATCATCTGCTCCAAAATTAATTTGCATCTCACACCCTTCTTAAAACAATTATTTCATTGTTTTTTTTATACTTTTTGCCCCAAGTTTAGGAAATATTTGCATGATTGCGCCAATACAATATGTATAAATTCCTGTTACCGAAATTCCTATTTTAACCCAATAGGGAGCCTCTAGTTGATAAAAGAAGGCAGAAACACCAAAAAAACACCATAAGAGAAAAATGGGAAAATTAATTCTACGTAAACGAAGGACTCTTACTGGATGAATAAAATAAATTGGCAAAAAAGATATAATCGCCGATAGAACAATAATGATAAAAGTAATCCACTCTCCTGGTCTGACGACAAAAAGCGTAAAAATCATCATATTCCAAACAACAGGAAATCCTTTAAAAAAGTTTTCTTTGGTTTTCATACTAGTATCTGCATAATAAATAGCAGATGAAATAACAATAATTGCACTCAATGAAAATGATAACCCTACCCCCATGAAACCACTTTGATAGAGTGCAAAGGCAGGAATTAAGACATAAGTCACGTAATCAATAATATTATCTAATAGCTCTCCAGACCATGTTGGAAGAACGTACTTAACATCAAGTTTGCGTGCAATTGGTCCATCTATACCATCAACGAGAAGAGCAAGCCCAAGCCAACAGAACATAGCTGTCCATTCTTTTTGAGAGGCTGATATAAGAGAAAGAAACGCTAAAAATGATCCCGAAGCTGTTAGTAAATGAACGGAAAAGGCCTTTGCTTGTGGCATTGTTACTTTTTTATGGCGTAATAATTTAGCATTTGTTTTGATTTTCTTTGTTAATTTACGTTTCAAGGTTTTCTTATCCTCGTTTTTAAAGTCTTCAACCATCTATCAATACGCCATTTTTTAACGATGATATAACTCAGCATTTAAAAAAATCATAAAAAGGTTACTTTTTTATATCGCATTATTTATTACATACTATAATAATAGAAGAGCTTCATATAATAAAAAGAGAGAGATCATTTGGAAATGTTAAAATATTTTCTCAATGAATAAAGGTTCAAATCGTTGTGATATTTGAAAAGGAAGAGCATAAAGATATTGCTGTTATTGGTGCAGGTCCTGTCGGAATGTTAGCCGCGCTGAGTCTTGCACAGAAGGGGCTTTCTGTTTTTCTTGTTGGGCCCCCTGCTCATACAGATGAGTTACGGACAACGGCTCTTATGATGCCCGCAATACGCATGCTTCAAAAACTCAATATTTGGGATAATCTTCAAAAACATGCAGCTGCTTTATCGTCCATGAGAATTATAGATATAACTTCTAGAATTGTGCATGCTCCTACGGTGCATTTTTCTTCTACTGAAATTGGCGAAAAAGCTTTTGGCTATAATATACCTAATGTAAAATTGAACAGTGCTTTAGTCGACGCTGTTACACATACGCCCAATATTACAAGATTTGTTTCTGCAGCCAAATCTGTTCATCACACAAAAAACCATGTATGCATTACTCTTGCTGATCATAGAATTATTCAAGCACCACTTGTTGTTGCAGCTGATGGACGTCACTCTCTTACACGTGTCGCAGCAGGGATAAGTGTCAAACAGTGGAATTATCCCCAAAAAGCACTTGTTCTCAACTTTTCTCATGAGTTTTCTCATCAAAATACATCAACTGAATTTCATACAGAACACGGTCCATTTACACAGGTTCCACTACCAGGACGAAGATCTAGTCTTGTATGGGTTGTTCATCCTTCCCGCGCTGAGGAATTATTAAATATAGAACCAAAAACAATTGCAAAAATGATCGAAAACCAAATGCAATCAATGCTTGGAAAGCTAAGCTTAGAAACATCAATTCAAGCATGGCCGATTTTCGGACTTCTTTCTCATCATTTTGCTGCTAATCGAACAATTTTAGTGGGTGAAGCCGCTCATGTTTTTCCCCCTATTGGGGCACAGGGATTAAATTTAGGATTCCGTGATGTCCAAACTTTAATTGATATTTTACCCAATAAAATATCCAATTCTAACTCTGAAATGATTGTTGCACATTATAACAAATGCCGCAAACCAGATATATTAATCCGAAGTGGAGCTGTTCATACACTGAACTCTGCTCTACTTTCTCATATGTTGCCTGTTCATATCATACGAAGCATTGGGCTTGGTTTGTTGCATAGTTTCCCACCATTACGTAATTTATTTATGCGCGAAGGAATGTATCCCGGTTATGGATTCAAGGAAATTATGCAAATATTTCCAACAAAATCATCAAAACAGCTCTACTAAGCAATAATGAATAATAACGTAAAATAATAAAATTGCATTTTGAATCATATCTATTACTAATATAAAAAATATTTTTGTTCTTTCTAAGAAGTAACAAATTATATTAAAATAATTAATTATATTTATTGATTTATTTATAATAATAACATGTTTAATTAATATAACTGTAAATTTTTTATTAAAAATTATTATATATATTTAGTATGTTGATATGAAATAAGAGAAAACTGAATTATAGACTACAAATTAAATTATAAAGATATCTTGCTAAATCATAGCTGTTAAATTTAGAACTATAAATAAAATGAAAAATAATACCGTTTTGAAAAAATTATTTTATAAAATTAATTTTAATAAGAAAATAAATAATAAAAAAACAGTTTTATTTAATCAATATATTTTCAAAACTTTTTATTGTTAAGTATAATATTAAAAATAAAATCATCTTTGGAACCTGTTAGTAACACAGAGGTTAATGAAGTGTTGTTTCAACAAATGGTAACAAGATGACACTAAATAATTTTTTGAAATTAAGTACTTTTTTTATAATGATTGCATGTGTCTCGTTGATAGTCACGACTTCAATAAGTGAAGTTTTTCACCTTCCTTATTGTCAAACCTTTACCTATAGCTCTACTCAAAAGGTCACTAAAATAGGTCAGAACTCATTTACTGCTTCACAAGTTAAAAATTGTCTTATGCAAAATGGGTTTGAGAATATTAAACGATTGCGCTTAGATGACAATGGTATCTGGCGTGCTTTAGTAAAATTTAAAAAGTCCCATTTTTTCGTATCCGTTGACTATTCAGGAACAGTTAGCATTCAAAATGAAAGAAAAGAATATGATTGATTTAAAAACTTACAGCAACGTTTCTTTTCACAGCTGTAAGAAAAAAAAATTAAAAAAGTGCTGCCATTCTATTAAAGAATTTGCTTTCATTGGCGGTTTAAATGGTAGCATATCAGGAGCTATCGCGGCAACTCTTGCAGCTTATGGTTATATTGCTCTTCCAGGATTTGGTCCAGTTATCGCAATGGGTATAGGAGTAGCACTTTCTTCCGGAATAATAATAGGAGCACTGATAGGATCAGGAATGGGAGGGAGTGTCGGTATATGCTGTATTTTATTGGGAAATTTATATGAATCATAATAATTTTTTCTCTTATAAATTTTATAATGAATAGAAATTTCTCGTCATTTTTTCTATGAAAAACAATTAAATCATCAACAAATTATATGTTCTTTTTTTGATAAAACGATCATCATTATTATAAATGAAATAATAGCTAACTTACTAAAATTCCTTATTTAATTTCTTATTATACCTCAAAAAGTAGATTTTTTAAAAGCATCTCTTGAAGAAATGTAAGCGAGATATAATTATCCGTCCATAAAAGCTGTATTTTTTATAGATCAAGAAATAAAAGTTATGTTCAGAAATATATATAAACACACTTTAATTTATTTGCTCTTTCTAATAACAGAATATTTCTATGTAAATTATTTTTCTTAAATTTAAGACATTTATATAATATATCATTAATATAGATTGTTATTTATAGATATAATATATTAAAGTATAAGATAAAGGTATTTCATGAAAAAAATATTATTATCATTATTGTTTTTTATGGCATTTTTAATTCATAAAAATTCTGCATTAGCACTATCAAAACAAGTAAATATTTATAAATTAGAAGATAACAATTCCAAAAAGGCTATTGGTAGCATTAAAATTGAAGAAAACATACACGGTTTGATTTTCATCCCTAATTTATCTACTTTATCAGAAGGAATGCATGGTTTTCATGTACATGTAAATCCTTCATGTGATACAAAAGATGGCATAATTGGTGGAAGCGCAGGTGGACATTATGATCCGGAACATACCGGAAAACATTTAGGACCTTATAATGTCAATGGTCATCTTGGTGATTTACCAGCACTTTATGTTGATAAGCAGGGATATGCCATAATGAGCGTTCTTGCTCCACGATTAAAAAAAATCTCTGAAATTAAAGGGCGCTCTTTAGTCATTCATTTAGGGGCTGATAATCAATCAGATAAACCATTACCGCTTGGCGGAGGTGGTGCACGTTTAGCGTGCGGTATTATTGAAAAATAAAGAGAGTATTGTGGCAGACTGAGACAGTACACACTCCCTTTACCATAAGGTGTGAGAGAAATTTATTTTTTAAATCTATTTCAAGAAATTGAGTAAACTGTGTGAGTATTTTATAAAATTAATGTTTTTTTGAATGTTTAGTTCGGATAACAAAAAGCTTAATAATCATCAAAACGAACAGCAATGGAAATTAAAGAAATAGTAGTGTAAATTCTCCGTAAGAAGACTTCAATATGAGGAAGTAATATTTTCCATGCTTGATGTAAAAAAAGCAAAAAAGTCGAATTTCACCCTCTATAATAGCAAGTTTATAATAAATTATAATTATTAAGTCTAGTATCTAATGGAATCACGCTCAATGCACAAAATAGAACAGGCTTAAAACAGAATTTTTACTCTTCCCCTACTCAACCCTACTCATGAGGTACGTGAGAAAAATTTTAATTGATACAATATCAATATGAGATGGTTTGAAAGGATTGAATACTAGGATATTCATTCCCCTCATTTAAGTTTAAAGACTAATTATCATTAGTAAATCAACATATTATACCAATATAATAAGTCAAATAAAATAGTTAGAGTAATTTTTTGTCACTCTGAACAAAAGAGCTTTTAAACAATAAAACCTTTTTTAAAATACCCCTCATGGGTCCATATGATCCCAATCCAATGGACGCATTTCACCAGTTTGATAAAATTGACGAATGAGTTTAATATAATCAAGAAAGTCTTTATTTTCTACCACTAATCTATTAGCAGTATCCCAATCAATATCACTACGTTCTTTCGCTGGAATTATGATCTCACTCTCGGAAGAATTTTCTTTATAAAGTCTTATAAATCCAATTCCATGCAAACTTGAAAGCATCCGAAGCTCTTTTAATGTATCAACTCCTTCAATTTCACTAGCAACTAAATAACTCAAATTAGCCCATGAAGAATTACTAACTGTTTGAAAAAATGCTTTTCGTAAATTTGAACGATTGATGAGAATTTTTACTTCAAAAGACCAAAGCTTTGTCTTTTTATCAAAATATTGCAAAATACAGGCTTTGATTTCACGATTCCATTCCTTGCTTAAATCTTGCATCCCTACGAGATCTGGATAAAGCCATTTATTTCCGCCTGCACCATGTTTATTACGAGAACATTTCTCATTAATGCGCTTGCTATAAACTGCAAGCTCTGACCATAAAAATTTAGATAATAATGGATAAAGATCATGCTCTTTAACAGAGCCATCTTCTGTTCTACTCTTTGCATTGTCCTCTATTGCATCAATTTCAGCACTATCTGTTTGTTCAGTAAAATAATATTGTCTCGGTCGTCCTTCAGTAGTTTTAATTTCTGAATAACGCTTTTGTAACTGAGGGCGTTTTGCCCCTATTTCAGCAACAATTTGCTGAATAAGAGCCGCATCACTATTAAGGGGAGTGATTATTGCCGTTGAATTCTTTTGTTTTTGACGGCATTTTTCTGGGTAATTTTCAAATATCCATTGAGCAATTTCTCGAGCTGTAAACTTTTTTGTCGGGTTTTTCTTTAAAAAATTAAAAACAGTGTTTGTTAAATTTAAAGTCATATGAAAAACTCCCCCTTTTATCCTCTGGGTATTTCATTATATTCAGGCGTTTTAAATGAAAGAACAATAAACTGTTTAAGTTTTTTAAAAAAAGAACATTTATCAAATTACTCAATAAAATTAAAATATTTTTTTTAATTTATGACTATAAACTCAAAGATTTTTTTACATAATGAAAATAAGATTGTACTTTTATAAAAAAGTGTAAATGTGCTACAAATCCCCATACAAAAGCATAATCTTGTATAACTTTTCTATACATTTTTCTTTTTATTTTAACGTCGTTAGAAAAAAGTTAAAAATAATTATTCAAACATTTGATTAAACCTCACACCCGTCAATTAAAAAACTTATGTGTTTTATTTTTGAAGCAAAAAGTTATAAGCTCTCAAGTATAGATTCTGAAATGGTAAACTCTGCACACAAACCTTCAAAACTACTATTTGCTTTAATAGCATCATGGGGAATAAGAACATAATACCATTTTTTATCGCCATAAGTCACCGCATAGCGCGTTGCATGACAACACCATTGAACTGCAGCTTCTCTCTTTTTTAAAACAATAGGATTTTGCATTTCAGAGGCTTTTTTAGGCTCACAAAGATATTTGGCATCCTTCGTTTCTACAACAAAGTCTGGTTCATAGATTGATCTTTTATCATATTCTATTCTGAAAAAACCTCGAGCGGGTTTCATCCATTTCAAGACTTGTGCATCATCCTCTAATATTTGAGCAAATCGTAATTCCCCTTCTACTGAATCAAACTTTTGTAAAGGATAACAGCATTTTCTAAAGCCGCTGAATACAAGTTTTTTAATATCGCTTTTAATGGCAGGAATATTACGAAAATCAAGAGGAGACGTCCCTTGCGGCAACACATAATGGATAGGTTGTAAAATTGTAAAACCTCGTGTAACTTTAACTGCATAATCTTTTTGCGTTTCCCATTGATGTTCTCTTAATTGCGCAACAATAAAACTAGTAAGCTTGTGCTGATAGTGAATTAATACGTTCTCAACAGCTGTATCATTGGGTAAATAAGATCGGAAATGTTCTACTATCTGACTAGCTAATTTTCGTAATAAGAGCGTATGGTTATCATAATCGACAAAGTCATTATCAATCAAACCACGAATGATGTAGTTTTCAAGATAAGGCTCTTTGACATATTCATTCTTAGATGTGAGAAAAATGCTTTTATGGGTACGCAATTCTCGAATTAAAAGTTCTTTACTAACAGGTTGAAAATTTAAGTTTTCTAAATTTTCCAAATCAAAATCATAAAAACCATAAGTAACATCACGCGAAGGAATGAGTATAATATTTGGAATATCTATTATCAGTTCTGTTAATTGTTTTGTCAGAATTGTCACCACTTTTGATACAAGAGACTTTTGTGATGAAGGCTTAATATTCATAACTTTATTAGCAATTTTTTCTTGTATCTGTGCAGAACAAAGCATTTGAGAACTTGGCAATTTATCATTCTCTTTGATAAGATCCCACGCGATCGCTGCAATATCTTGCTCTTCAGGTGTTAATGTAGGGGAATCTGTATGACGTAATATGATACCTTGTAAATCAGAAGATGCTCCATTTATATCGGAATTACGTATTACCATCGTTTGCATCAATAAAGCTTCTACTTGACTTGGAACTGTCACTATATCGGTCTTTTCAAAGGGGATATTCCCTCCTGTTCCAATCTCAATATGCTTTTTTATAATTGAGTTTGGATCGTTTGCACGATCAATAATATCTTGAAAACGATCATGCGCAATAATTGTTAAACGATCAATAGCTTCCACGCCTGTTCTATACCCATAAGGCAAACGCAATCCACGCCCAATTGTTTGCTCTGTTAAAATTTCTGAAGCCGATGCACGCAACGGTACAATAGTATAGAGATTCGTAACATCCCACCCCTCCTTTAATTTATTAACGTGAATAACAATTTCTGTTGGGTCATGAGAATCTTCAATTGCAATCAGCTTTTGAATATTTTGATCTTCTTCTATATTCGACTGTTTTGTATGAATCTCTATAACTTTTCCCTTATAAGCTCCTGCAAAAAAATCATCTGATTCCAATAAATCACGCAATTTCTGTGCATGATTTGTATCTTGAGCGACAACTAAAATAAAAGGCTTAACGAACTTTTTGTTATAATCTTTTGCATAGACAATTAAATCAGCTTTCACGTTTTCATGGGCATGAATTGCATCTTGTAATTTGATATGTTCTAATTGTTCAGATGTATAATTTTGAGGTTGAAAATCTTTACGTGTAGCAACAGCAAGCTCTTTTACAAAACCATCTCTCATAGCTTCGGCAACACATTGATTTATAATGATAATTCACTGTTTTGCATATTGAATGAGAGGACTGAATATAGTAAGATTTTCTTAT
>NZ_JBHIPD010000024.1:0-20289 GCF_042195865.1 Bartonella sp. AP36NXGY
GGTGCGCACCACATTGACAAAGCGCCAAAGTGGATCACTGGAGGTGGTATGATTTCCCCATAAAATGCGCCCATTGGAAGCTACTTCTCCCACAGAATTACCTAAATGCGCATTTTGACTAAGGCGCGCGGGAATAAAGGTTGCAATATCGGCTTGGTTAAGGCGATTTGCCTCATGATCAATTTCGCCATCAAAATAGCTAATGGGGCGTGCTGTCCCTAAAATGCCATGCACATCTTGGTTGGAAGGAGACCAAAAAACACCGCCCCTTTGCTTGTCACGTTTGATAAACATGGCTGCTGCAAAAGGACTTGCGGGTTTAACACTAACACCCCCCTCACGATTTGCCACCCGTACAAAGGGGTCAATCAAATAACAAAAGCGTGAGGAAAAATCTGCACGATAGGCAAGGCTTTCTTCCGCATTTTTACCCCCCGTATCAAACACGGCAATGGCTTGCAACTTTTCTGCCACTTGTTCCAAGGCGTCTGCCACGGGGTTTTTGCCATTATCAATCCGCCCTGCACTATAAGCCGGTGCCAGTAAAATCCCAGGCTCCACCCCCAAATGCCCCCGCGCATGCGCTAAGGCATGCACACCGGTCAAGTGAGTATTGGATCCCACCATTTCGGTTTGTGTCTCAGCAATGGTTGACTTTTCTTCCACCCGCACAAGAATAATTTGTGCCTCAATCCCCTGCGCACACACGGCGTTAATCACATCAAGAGCCGTTCCCCTTCGCCCAAGCTTTTGGATTTTCTCACCCTCATGTGTAAAAACTAACACAGGCTCGTTGAGGGGAAAAACTTGGTTTCAGCATCAGGGGCTGTGACAACCGCTCCAAGGGCGGTCTAATCAAATGTTGCTAAAGGACGGGATTTTTTACATTGATTAACCCTATTGACCTTAAATTATTGTCAAATACACAGAGTTATTCTTTATTTTGAGCTTTTCTTAATTCTGTAATGGGGACACCACCAATACCCCAATTGTCTGTCTCCACTTCATCAATCACGACAACAGTCGTTTTCGGATTTTTATTCAGAATATTAACTAATAATTGAGTTGCCCCTTCTATTAGTTGCCGTTTCTGTTCAGAGGTAACCCCTTCATTAGTAATTTTAATATTTATGTAAGGCATAAGATCTCCACAATTTACAAATATTGAATAAAAAAGCTCAAATAAATGAACGCAAAAAGATTAAATATTAATACATAATAACTATGCATTTTAAAGCTCGTATCCACCGGTGAAATATGCAGGCTACTGGAAGCAAAAATAGCATTTATTGATACAGGAGAAAGGAGTTGAGCTGCAATAAAGAAGCAAATCCAAACCAAATAATCCGTAACCCCATAAGCCATCGATGACCCTAGTAAGGGAAATGCCAAACTAAATAGCACCATAGGGTGAATTCCTACTACACTGAAAATTGGCAATACAAAGAGAATACAGGCATAACGCTGCCAAACAGAGAGTGATGCCAATGAGTGACTAAACGTCACCGGCAACAAAGGAATAAGCAAATCACAAGTAGATATTAGCAGACTACAACCTAGCAACAACATAATTTCACTGGATATACTGCGTATCACTGCCACCAAAGGAGTCAAAAAATCAATACTGCGTGAACTCCCACGCTCAATGAGGTATAGAATGCTCGCCGTCAATGCAATGCTTTCTAGTGCATTCAACCTAATAACTGTCAACGCAACGATAAATATTAGCCAGAAAAATATCAAAAAAATCCAAATTCTTACTCTCTCTCCTTCTTTATTCGCTCTTCTCTCATCGCAAATAATCGGGTTAGCTAGCGGTACAACAGGAGAAAGGCACAACAACAACAGACTGAATAGAAAAAGTGGTATCCCCAAAGCAGCGGATGTGAATATTGGTGTTCTAGGCATAGCAGCGAAAACTGTTGCTGCACCGATGCTGGTCGGCATCAGTACCATCGTGATGCTCATCATTCGCATCACAATAGCGGCCAAATGGCGAGAGGGAAAAACACTTTTTTTCAAGGCATCAATCATTAGGGGGATAACCCCCAAACTCATCGGCCAAGCTAAAAACGCAGTCAGTATCGCGATGGACAGGGTAAGCGAACCCTTTCCATAGCGCATCAACCGTTCAGAGAGAAATTCTGAAATACGCCATGTATTCATCACATGGCGCAACAATCCCATTGCGAGTAATAGCCAAAAGACATCAGTAAAACGCACAAGCACAGTATGAACATCAGGCAAGTGCCAACGCCATATCAGCACTAAAGCACAAGCCAACAGGATGAACACACCACTGCGTGCATTCCCCTTCAAACACCAGTATGGTATCGTCAAAAGCAAATAACCGAAAACAGTCACTCCAGCCAATGGAATAAGAAACCAAGTTCTTATTGAGATAGACATAAGAAAAATGAATAGCATCAGCATCGCCATTATAACGGATACGGAGGACATGCGTATCAGGAAGCTTTTTACATCATCAATGTACATTAATTGTTGAATCTTTGACTGAGTAGCGATTAAGAAGCTGCTCGTACATGTCAGTGACACAGCGCCCTGCATCCCGCAGTGCACGAGAATTAACTAAAGGCCTAGGCAAAATATATGTATAAAAATTGGGCCCCTCTACTGGATTACCGACCACCCATAATGTATTTTGTATTTGCCCTTTAGTGTCTATAGGATGCTGCCGACGGTCAATATCAATACCACTAGGATGATATCCTTGGTTGATAAATGGTCGAATGATGCCCTGACCAGCCAAATTCTGGATAAAAGGGGACTCATCACGCAACGGAGAAAAACTATCAATCTTGGCCTTGATCAGCACATCTCCATCAACTGAACTGTTTTCATCTTGGAAAACAGACTGAATTTCGAAACGGCTGGTACTAGCATTGAGAACAAGTTTAGGTGAAGGTCCACCAGCCAAAGTCACGATACCAGCCTCCATCAGAGCCTTCAACTCTTGGTTTCGCTGCATTGGTGGACCGACAGAAATACGGTTGAAGTTTGGATTAAAATATTCAATAAAGTACTTGTGAGATGAAGACGTTAACCCGCAAAAATCAATTGCTGAACGTAAGATATCACGGACATCTCGTAGCACATCTGTAGCAGCTTTCACTGGGCCATCAACATTACCTTCAGCGGAAGAATGAAGATCGTCCTTCAAATGCTCCATGAAGAATCTTGTATAATCATTCAGAGAGGCGAATATTTTATTTCGATGAGGATACAGCAACGCTTGAATACACTGCTCGTCTTTGGAAGTAACAACATAGGTTTCAGGGTCTAGCCAGTGCCCCAGCTGCGTACTTCGATAGACATAACACATTTCTTTAAGCAACAGAGGTAAAAGCTGCGTTTCGAAATCCAGCTTCGGAGAACCGTTAGCAATGCTGGATTGCTTACGCAGATGATGTATTGCATCGAGAGTAAGGAATGATGGTATGTATTGCCCACTACCACCCTTTTGATTAATCCCGCGACTACTAAAAGGCAATGTTTGACGGGAGAATAAAGCTATCTTCGGTTCTGTGCCGCTTGGCATGTAGCGCAATTGTCCAGCATTTTCAGTAAAAGTCCCACCGCGACCGTAAGTCAATTGCGACAAGACATCATAGCTAGTTAATCCAATTCCCTGCAGCAGCACACGAGACTGAGATTGTATAGAGTCCAACTTTTCAATTGGATAAGGATTCGAATAATAGTTCAAAAGCGCATTTTTCATTTGGTGAGCAGCGACAAACTGTTGCAGGCTTTCATCATGCGATGAATATATATTCTTACCATAACCCGTGGTCATATAAACAAAATCTACACTATAACGACAGCCATCTTCCAAAAGAACATCCGTTTTATTATCTTGGTGGATATGGAGATTAATAACCTTTTGTCGGATCTCCTTAATACGAATACCGGAAGGTAAATCTTGCGTGAGCTCTTGGTAAGCCCAAGACAGGTATTCCCCTAACAAACGACGTGATAAATAATCATTTTCTTTGATTTCTCTCCCAACATCATGCTCTGTACGAGAAAAAACACCGTTAATATTACGATAACCTTGTTGAATAGCCCATTGATAGAAATTCGGCCCTTTACGAATAGGCCCGACACCCTTAACTGTATCATCACCAAATAAAGTAATCTGGCAAGCGACAGTGTTAACCAATAAATGATCTGGCTGATGCACACTATGGGTACCGGTTCCCATCTCATTGGGATCAATCAATAAAATATCAATGTTCCCAGAAAATGGATAATGGGAATAAAGTGTGAGCAAGCGTTCGAGAATACTGATCCCACGAGGACCAACGCCCAAAATAGCGACTGTAGAGTGAAGCATTCTGTAATCTCCCCTATTAGAATAATTTGACTTTCACAAAATGTTTCAAAAAGAATGGAATAAATTCTCTGACTTTTTAGTGAAGATTGCGGGTTTATGAAACGCCAACGACCTTTTTACAAAGACAATATTGACAGATTCCAGCAGCAACAAAAAGCGCTACAGCACCACAGATAACGGAAAGCGCAATGGCATGTGAACCAGACTGTAAAAAACTCGTCAAGAGAGGTCCTAATATTTGGCCAAAACCGTAAGTTAAGGTAGCCAAGCCTAGCAGATTTATGCCATACGGCGCATATAAACGCTTAGCTAACGGCATAACTAAAGAAGTCGTCCCCATAAAAGTAAATCCAAACCCTATACAACTGAGAACGATCAGTACAAGAGACTGACTGAATAATGTCAGTAATACGCATCCTCCTTGGATAAGCAAATTGAGCATCAGACAACGTAATACCCCCCACCGATGGGCTCCCCATAACCAAATGAAACAACTAGGAACAATGGCAATTCCGACAAACGACCATAAGTGGTTAGCGAGTAGTGGGAAATTAAATGTTTTCGCCATCAGAGGAAGATATGTCGCGACAATAATATAACCAAACCCAGCAAGCCCATAAATCAGAGCGAGTTCCCACCAAACGATATTTTCGTGTGCCAATGACTCGTTAATAGCAAATTGAGATGCATCAACACGACGTGGAAATAAAATAAATAACACGAGCAACAATATAACAGATATTAAACCAGCTCCAAACCAAATACTTTGCGCGTTCAGTGATTTACTCAAACCAATAATAACATACTCATTACCCAGTAGAATACCAACTCCCACACCCGCATAGAGCGAAGCAATAACCCACAGCTTGTGACTATGCTGCATAACCGTCATAGAACCAAAAATCATCATTGCCGCACTCGCGATACCGGCAGCAAAGCGGATAAAGAAGACCAAGTAAAAGTTTGGTGTCAACGCCATGGCAAAAATAAGTGCACTCGTCACTATAGCTGCACCAAATAGCATGTAAGGAGCACGTGATATATTCCCAACTCTGCAAAACGAAAAAAACATACTCCCAACTAAATAACCGCCATAATTAGCGCTAGCTATATAAGAAAGTTGCTTAAAGGTAAACAATCCTTCATCCAACATAACTGGAAATACCGGCGTATAGAAAAATCGCCCAATTCCCATCCCCAAAATCATAATAATCATACCGAACACAGCGATTTTGAAATAACTCAAATCTTGACGATTATTTTTTCCCCCCATTACTCTTAATCCCTTAACTGATAATTCGCTCATCCGCGTTCTATCTCATCGAGAGTAGCACTTACCTCAGAGAATAAAAGCCAATCTAGCCATTTGTTTGAACAACCAGAGCAACATATTGAGCGATTATTGTCAACATTACTGGATCAGTTATATGCATTTCTTCGTTTTACACTCTGCTCCATGTATGATCTTCTCCCTACAAAGCTTCTTTTTCAGAAAATAATGGCTGAAATTAAGCAGCAATAACAACGAGGAAATCAATAAGCACGCCCCCGTTCAAACAAGACAATATCCCCTAAAGCTCTGCTTCATCAGGTATGACTAAAATACCCTCACAAGGTTGCGTTATGTTCACATGGTGAACACCCTCAACCATCAAGCGGCTTAGTATCCAACTTAAAGAGAGATCAAGGACAAGCTTTTGCGCACGCGCCCATTCTGCTCTTAAATTCTGCTCTGCTCTTTCCAAAACAAAGGAACCTTCATCCGGTAACAACCAAAAATCAATAGTATTGAAGGGTATAAAGGCTACTTTTAATATAGCTTTGTTTTTTATCAGCAGCAGTAAAAAGTTTGTTTTTTTATAAAAATTGAAATTTATTCATTTTTTATCGTATATTTTATGTTATCTCCTTTAAATTAATTAAAAGATCATAGAATATTAAACTGATAGGATGCATTTTTCTCAAGCGGCATTTTTAGAGAAATGTTGATTTAATCAGTGAAGACAAGCAGTGAGCAAAGTTATAATTTGAAAAGACAGTATATAATGTTTATGATCAATGATCTAAATTAGAGACATGAATTGGGTGAGTTTGATCTTTCTTACAGCACAGTAAATCAAAAAAACAGTAGATGAAGTTTAAAATTCACCATCATCCATCATAAGATGAAAGCTTTCATCCCAAGTTTGATTTTTTTAAACTATTTTCTTGTTCTTTCTGTAATATCTAAAGAATATCTTCAAGTACTCATAAGCACTCTTTTAGGTTATCATTTCATGATCAACGTAACGGTTATCGAGCTTCCATTCAAGATACTGTTTTGCAAAAGGAAATCGTCATTTCAGGATACGGAGGGATTTATGTATTTAGTCACAATGTATCATGCCCCCTTCCTCTTATATCAGAAATTTAATTCTTAATCGTAATGACGTGATTAAAAAGCACCTTGCGAGACAATCTTTTTAATAAATTTTTAATAAATAAAGTAAAGATGAATTCTGAAAAAAACTTTTTTAGACGTAAAGTGATACGGAGAAACAGTCAGAAAGAAGGTGGGGATTACAAATGTTGATGACTATAAAAAAAGATATCAAAAAATTACCAAAAACCGATTTATGGATCATTTGTGCTATTTCAGCTGATCAGCAAAGAGAATGGATCAGTAAATGGTGTATAAAAAATAAACACACTTCTATAAGTCCTAATTATGTCAATGATCTTGCCGTCCTAGGGTCATTTTACAGATCTAGACAAAATGATTACTACGGAAGCAACAGCCCCACAAGCAACTCCCCTCAAAAAATAACAATCTCATTTATGAGGCTTATGTTGCTTCTCATAATCACTTTACAATTGCATCATTTGCTCTCATTAATACGCTTTGAAGTCCCATATGGACTAAGGGACCTTTTAAATTTTGGGATGGTTATGGAAGCCTTCTTTCCACTAATCCCTGAATGGGGATATGAAACCGCTACCTTTTCACAGAAAAATATTCTTTTCAATGAAAATTCTTATTGTACAATCTATGGAACAACACAATGAACAGAGCATGCACCCTTGCTCTCACCTATGGCTCCTATAATGCTGTCCGCATGCTGATCGGCGTTTACCATGCGATTTTTTTAATGTCCATGGGAGTGTGTCTGGCGCAATTAGCTCTGCTTCAGGTTGTCTTTTCCACCACCATTCTGCTGCTTGATTTTCCCTGCGCTGTTTTATCTGACAGATATCGGCGTAAATATTCCGTTATGGCTGGGGTCTTTATGACAGGAGTATTTTATCTTCTATGCCTTCAAGCTCCCAATATGACAGCACTTATTATTGCGCAAATTCTCTATGCAGCGGGCATTTGTATCATTGTCAGCGCCATTGACGGATGGATTTACCATTCTCTAGGCGATAAACAGGATCACTTCTCGCATTATGCTCATCTCTACCACCAGGTTAACTCTTTCGGAAGTATTCTCAGTGGGATTGTAGGCATTGGAACGATCTACTACTCTGGACGATATTTTATGGGATATATCATCTCATGCCTCATGGTGGGATTTATTTTTTTGATCTTCCTTATTGTTCCTGAAGAAAAGAAAACGACAACTGAAACGTCCAAAACAAAAACAATCTTGCACAATGCCAAGGAAACGCTCTGGATATTTCAAAATACAGTAGGAGGAGCATGGTTTATTTTCCTCATGTGCCTTTTTAGCGCTGGTATTCAGATTATTTATCATTTCTGGCAACCGATAATACTTTCAGGGGGAAAAATTCATCACCTCAACGGTTCGCAAATGCTCGTCTTGATGTGCTGCCATATTGGAGCCTTTTCAGCACAATATTTTTCAAATTTACTGATGTCTAAGTATCATGTTCTTGATAAAAAATATAAAAATTCTATAAAATATTTTTCCTTCTTTTCTGCACTGATGTGCATAGCGCTCTATTTTTCAGTTCATAGCCATCAAACGGCTGCATCAGTCATCGCCTTCTCTTTAATCCATGGATTTATTTGCACTGTACCGATCGGTGCAAAAAGCTTATTTTTCTCAGAACTTAACCAAAAACAAACGCAGCATATTTCCGGTGTTGTTGGTGCTGTCTCTTTTAGCGGAAGAATATTTTCAATTACAGTATTGAGTATTATTTCTTTTCTTCCTGCAAAAGTTTCTCCATCTTACTACCTAATATTACCGACCATTACTTTTTTCATGTGTGGTTTGGTTGTCATGAGATGGATGAAACACTCTCAAAAGTCTCTATGAGAGGAAAACCATAACATTTCACCCACAATGTTTTCTTCTAAAAGAAATCTATAACTTTTTTGAGAGCATTGCCACATCCAACTTTCAATACACAATGCAAATATAAAGCAACACGTTGATTTATAATGATAATATACCAAACGCGAATATTGTAAGATTCTTTCTTTTCAAATCTGCTTTATGGTTGAAACAATCAAAATCATTTGCTTGCACATCATAAGCAAAGAAAGCCGTATAAATAAAAACGATTTAGAAAGGAAAAATGCCTTTTATGAACTCTCATAGTCAAAATCTATAACAACAGGAAGGCAGATATATAAGCAGATATATAATATGCCTCTTTGCATCTTCATAAGTATACAAATGATGTGGCTTTATAAGGCTTTATATGTCTCACAGAAACTTTTGTGTTTTATACCATTTACGAGGCAGCGTCGCAAAATGGGCTTACACACATTGCAAAGATATCTCTTTAAAACAAGCGCATAAATCGGCAACACAAGTATATTTGTGTTTAGAACATGCTTTTTATATGAGAGGCATAATCCCAACGGGATAAACAGAATTCCGATACACAGTCAACTGCTTTTATAACAATAGATGGCGGAGAGGAAGAGATTCGAACTCTCGAGAGCCTTTTGAGCCCTACTCCCTTAGCAGGGGAGCGCCTTCGACCACTCGGCCACCTCTCCAACAGAGAGGCATAAATGGTATCAACAGAAAGTTCAAGACATTTTCGATTTTTTTCCCAAATATCTGAATTTTTTTTCCTTTATTGATCCCATAAGGAGCAAAAGTTAATAAAACAAAAATTGTGTCTTTTTTACCACAGCATCTCGAATAGTACATGTATATATTACAAAAAGGTAATTTCACATTTGAAACTCTAAAAAGATTAGTTATAGCTAAGATAACAAGTGCTGCGTATTTACTTATGTCTTTGTCCTTAATGCGTTAGGCAAATGGTACTCTTTAGAAGAAATTTAACCGGACCTCGGAGATCCCATATGAATATTAAATCCCTCTTTTTAAGCTCTACAGCAGCTTTTTTAGCAATTTCTGGAGCACATGCTGCTTCAACAGTTATCGCCGAACCCGAACCTGTAGAATATATTCGCGTTTGTGATGCCTATGGAAAAGGATATTTTTATATCCCTGGAACAGAAACCTGCATGCGTTTATCAGGAAATGTTCGTACTGATTTTATAGGCGGTGATAATATCGATGCAACAACCGAAACTGAACTAAGAAACAAAAGAAAAACCTATGGCGCAGCATCACGGCTCACCCTTGTTTTTCAAGCAGCTTCTGAAACAGAAATGGGAACACTTCGTTCATATGCAAGAATTTATTCAAACTGGGGTGATGGTAGAGACAACGCTGCTGCAAAGCTTGCCGCGGCTTACATTGAACTGGGTGGTTTTCGCGTAGGTCTTGATGACACAATTTTCAACAGCTGGACTGGTGATTATGGAAATGTTCTCAATGATGACAGCATAGCGCCTGCCGGCACAACACGCACCAATTTTATTTCCTACACCTTTAGTGGTGACTCCGGCTTTTCTGCTATTATCGGCGCTGAATTAGGCAATAATGCAGATTCTCTTCCAGGAATAACAGGATACTACATTGATAAAGATGATAAGCTTGTTTCTATCACTGAGGGCACTCTTCCAAGTAAAGCAATTAAAAATTACACCCCGAATGTGGTTTTGGGTATAAAGTTCATGCAAAAATGGGGTGGTTTTTCAGCAGTTGCAGCATATGATGCTTACTACAAAAAGTGGGCTGGAAAAGTACGTGCAGATTTCAATGTCAACGATCGTTTCAATCTATGGGTAATGGCTGGCTATAAAAATGGACTTGATTACTACACAGTAAATGCAAATGATGAGTTATCACGAAAAAGCACAACAATTTATGCAAACTGGGGTGGTAAATGGGCTGCTTGGGCGGGTGCCACTTACAAGCTTACTCCAAAAGCAAATTTGAATGCTCAAGTTTCTTATAGTGCTGTAAAAACCTTTGCAACTTCTGTAAATATTACATACACGCTGGTTCCAGGATTTGTGATTACACCTGAATTAACCTATGTTTCTTGGAACGATGATCGCGTTGTGACGGATAAAAATAATGATGAAAAACATTTATTCAACAAGAAAAGTGCTTTTCAAGGTATGATCCGTTTACAGCGTTCATTCTAATCCTATTTAAGCTACAGCTTTTAAAAACTGGCAACATGGTTTGCCAGTTTTTATTTTTGAAATCAAATATCATGAATATCTTTTCCTGATACGTATTGTCTTGTCTCTCGAAAAAAAACCGACTTAGTTTCATAAAACTACTCTTAGAAGATTAACCTGATATGTTTGATAAGAGCACCTCACACGGGCTTTTACACATCACTTCAAACACAATCTCTTCCTTGCCCTTTAAAGCATGAATAACTCCTTTGCTTTATGACCAAATTGGTCTTTCTTGATAATTTACTTCTAACCTTTGTTAATTTAGGTCATGATCTTCTCAAATAAATTCTACACTGAACAGATAAAATATTGAAAAAACAAGACATCATTGTGTTTTTGATATGCCTGAATGTGTCTTCTATCAACACTCTAAAACACAACGTTTTATAACACTGCTTCATTAAAAAACTTAATCATTAAGAAACATGCTGTCAAAACGATGCAAACATCCCCTAAAGCAATAAAAGAGAAAAGAGATATATCTTCAAAAAAATGAATTGACCTCTTCCCCTTCTAAAGAATAGCCCCCCTATCAGTAGCAATCTGTAAATGCCCCTATTTTTCTTGAATCTGCATCACTTTGATTTATAATCATAATTTATAATTTTGCATGTTTCAATCAACCAAAACCTTTCACTTGTACACGACAAGCGGAGAGAGTCGTGTGAATAAAAACGAGTAAAGAAAACCCTTTTATGTATCGTTTTCAGTTCCAAGGGTTGTCGTAACATTGAGATCTAACAAAGTGTACGATAGTGCTAGGCACTTTTATTAAGCATAAAAATGAGGATACACTTCATAGAGGATTTTAGATTATATTCTCTATGAACGTCGCTGTAAAATATGTGTTGTAATACACACTAAAAGACATTTCTTTAAAACAAGCATGTAAATATACAATACAAATCCATTTTATTTGAAGCGTTTTACCCTGCGTAAGGAACATGTCATCATATATACAACATCTTGGCTTTATGCATTTTTAAAGGAAGAAAAATATAAGACAAAGAAACAATAAAATTTAATCTCTGCAAATCATAGAGCTTTCAGAGTTATGTTTCCATAAAACGCCTTATACCGTACATGGGATTTTTTACACGATTAATACCCTTTTTACATAAAGCCAATTGGCAAAAAGCAGCCTTTCCTGATAATAAAAAGGCTTACACGTAATCATAAGCCATATTTTCAATTAAAACGCATTGAATTCACGGAAAATATTTATCAACCAATGCATAAAGAATTGCTGCTGTTTCAACATCTAGAATCCCATCATAATTTTCTTGACGAAAATGAAGTTGAAATGCTCGGATCAAATCTTTGTATCCTGTTTGGGTACACGCAACAGAAATATCATATCCATAACATTTTAGCTTCGCCAAAACATCTTCTTTGGGTGGCAAATTCTTAGAGAATTGCTCCTGATAATGACTTTTTAGTTCATCATCATACCATGCTCCTATACCTGCGCTATAAAGTTCTCTCCATGGAAAAGCTGCTCCTGGATCACTTTTTCTTCCAATGGCAATATCACTATGTCCCACCACATCTGTTGGCATAATATCGGGATACCGTTGAAGAATATTCAAGGCAAGTTCCTTAACAGCATCAATTTGTATTGGATTATAAGGAGGAAACATACCCGTCCCATCATGATAAGTCGCTAAATTAACGATTTCAATCCCGATAGATGCATCATTGAGATGACTATGCCCAGCCCATGAACTCACACCCGCATGCCATGCACGCTCATTTTCATCAACCAGATTAAAAATACGCATATCCTTAAAGCCTGCCTCACGATATGTCTGCTCTGAAGGATCAGGAACAAGATAGTGTGCACTAACCTTTTCTCCTGTAAGCGCCATAATCGAGGCTTTAAAATCAATAGCCGTATAATGCATAACGAGAAAATGAACGCGACGACTAAAACTCTTGACAGAACGATAACTGTTGTAATCAATCTGATACATAAAAGCCCTTTCTTTTTTGCTTAAAAAACCACTGCGCATCACAACAGATAGAATACGAACTGTTAAAAAATGCAATAAACTTCCCATCTAGATACTAAGAATTACGACTAAAATTTGTTCATCAAAAATATTGACACTCTTATCAACAATTAAGACCACATTTTTATTTTTCTCCCACACACGCATAAAATGTTTTTAACCACATTAAATATTTTCCCCAAAAAAAATTCCTACAAATTACCAATCAAAAAGAAAACAAAAGCGTAAAATAATCACTCCTTAAATCTTCACATCTTACAGAAAAAATAGTTCTTCCTGTTATCAAATTGAAAAATATCGCCCCTCGGAAGTGAACACCCAACGATCATGCAATCACACAAAAACTTAAAGGAAAAATTTTATGAGCTCTTTACAGCAATTTATTATCAGATAACAGAACGGCACATGTTCGCAATAAACTCTTCACGGACATATTGTTCAATAAAATTTGCAAAGCTTTCCTGTAAATGACACGACTTCTTGTCTTTTCACACCATCACTTTTTGATTTTCAGAAGAATCTTAATTATCTACAACGCTTGCGGTACATGACGTCTCTGGATTCCTTGTCATCAGCTCCATGAAAGATAACATCTTGATTTATAATCATAATTAATCATTATAAATATTGAATATAGCGAGCCTAATATCGTAAAGTTTTTCTTAATCTTGAATCAATCAAAGTCATTTAATGACACATCAAAAGAAAAATTACCCTATAGACAAAAACCACTGAAGAAAAGGATCAAAATACTTCCTATAATAGAACGTTTAATAATTTAAGCAATATTGTTACATCCCCATAGAGTTTCATTTTTTCTTCTCCGTTTTCAAATATCTTTTTAAGACAGCCCAAGCTGCATATTCTTGTAAGACGACACCTAAAAGTGGTCGCGTATAGGGAAAAGTAATATAATCCTCACCATAACCTTTCATCCGTATAGTTATGGTAGCATGTCCAAGGCTTTCTGCTTGATTTTCTAATGTCTCCAAAGAAGGCTCTAGGCTCACTTCAACCTCAAGCAGTGGAATATCTTGTTTACCTTTTTCTATGGGCTGAAAATATTTTAAAAGCAGCGGATCATTGGCAGACCAATGAACCTCTGCATGCATCGCTAATTGTTTACAAGCAGTAGTAACTTCTGCCCCAACTAAATAGGGGTGAAAATGATTTTCAAATGCTTCCACGAAATGTTGTTCCAAGAGCGCTTCTGATTGAGCAACCAGTTGCACCAAAACATAGGGGCTTTTCCATAAAAAATGCCGTTCAAAGGGTTCATTTTCAAGATGATCATCAACCCACTGCGCAATAGTACTTTCATCAATTCCAATCAAAGTCCATGCATACTCCGCACGCGATACAGAAAAATATTTCTTCTCGTTGTGTTCTAAATAATTCTCTAAAAGCGCAAGAGCCTGTGATGGTGGACCAGGCAAAACAACAAGCGTACTTCCATCGCAAGAGAGATAAAACCCTGGTGCTGTGCCTGTAGGATTATCAAGCACAGTTGCTGTCTCAGGAAACAATGCTTGACGTGCATTACTCTTATCCGCCGTAATCCCTAATCGTTGTAATTGACCTTTTATTGTTTGCCAAACATCTTCATGATGTACCAAAGGCTGCTTTACAGCTTGAGCAACTCCATCGCGTGTTTTATCATCTGATGTTGGTCCCAATCCCCCACTGATAATGATAAGATCTTCTTGTCCAAGACAAGAAACAACAGTCTCACTGATTTGCTGTAATTGATCAGCACAAACAAAATGACGTGTGACTTGAATATTTCTCTTGTTCAAGCTTTGGCTTAAATCTTGTAAATTCGTATTCAAATATTGTCCTGAAAGGAGTTCATCACCAACGGTAATGATCGCCGCACGACAAACAAAGATAGGATTCACAAGAGAATTGCGAACAGCTTCAGCCATTTGACGGGTAGAGGCGACACCTCCAAGATCATAGGTAACGGTTTTTCCAGCACGAATAACCTGATCAACACTCTCAGATAATTGTTTTGCTGCATCTTTAAAGCCTAAATGCTCTAAGAGTAAAGCCGTGGTATAAAGCATCGCAGAAGGATTGGCTTTATTTTGTCCAACAATACGTGGTGTGCTACCACGAACAGGTTCAAAACAAGCAATCTCGCTCCCCACATTCACATGAGATGCAAGCCCCAATCCCCCCATTATCCCAGAGCCAAGATCAGAGAGAATATTGCCAAACATGTTTTCAGCAACAATCACACCAAACCGCTCTGGCTTGGTTGCAATCCACAAAGCAACCGCATCAACATTATGAATATCTGCTTCAATTTCCGGATAGTTTTGCGCAATCTTCTCAAAAATTTCCTGAGCAAACTGTCCACTTTCTCGCATAACATTGGGCTTATCAGCAAAAGTAACTCGCCTAAAGCTATATTTCCTTGCATAAGAAAAAGCGTATTCAAATAACCGCTCTAAACCAAAGCGTGTCTGCAAACGGACTGTCCACGCAGCTTCCTCAAGCCCATATTTTGTCAAATTTGGATATTTTAGCCAAACGGCTGTTTCAGGAGAAATACCCCGAAAATCCAATCCAGCATAAAGGCCTTCACTATTTTCTCTGATAACACAAAAATGAAAAGGTTTTCTCGGACCAAAGATGTATCTTACAGGACGTATATTCGCAAACAAACCTAACTTTTGGCGAAGTTGAAGTATGGGAGAAACATAGGCAAGTTTTTTCTCTTTTAAATGCGGAGCAAGTTCTTTTAAAGCCGCCTCTTTTCCTTTACGGGTCACAGCACCAAGTAAAATAGCATCACTCTGAGTAATTTTTTGCCAAGTCGCTTGAGGGATAGGATCTCCTTCCCGTTTCCAACATTCAACACCAATATCACCATAAGTTAATTCAATCGGCAATTGGAATTGCTCTAAAACCATCAGCGCAGCATCACAAACCTCTGGTCCTATCCCATCACCAGGTAATACAAGAACTTTCTTTTTCATAGTCCCTCCATCCACTCATCAATGACTGCATCCGTCATAGTAGGATTATCCTCCCACAAACGCGTACCAGCACCAGAGATAATCTTATATTCATGGTTCAGATTATGACTTTTCGTCTGATTATTTACCGTTGCAAGTTGCGACTTTTCTCCCACTAAAGCTAAAAACTTCCCCTTATACTTAACTAACTCATCTCTAGCATCCATCATCAATAAGAGTTTAAAGCCTCTTGTCATGCGTTCAATTGCCACGCTTTTTTGTTCATCAGGAATCTCCAATAAGGCTCTTTTTTTCATAACGCCAGAAGGATGCATAAAACCATTGAGTATTTCCAAAGCCCCCGATAAATCATTATTTTCTAAGGAGGCAAGAATATCTCCAAGGCGCCGTTGCAAAACCTTATCTGGATAGCCAGGCGCATTCACAGCAAGCACAGCTTGAACATTGGGAAGCTGGGCTGCCAATATTTGTACCAATGTTCCAGCCATAGAAAATCCCACAAGCACTGCGGGCTCTTTAAAATAGCTTTTAAGTTTTTCTGCCATAAAAGATAAAATGTCTACAGCAGAATAATTGAGAACATGAGAACTCTTAGGAAAAAGAGAAAGCGTATCCAGCAGAGTGACAGGGAATCCTTTTGTTGAACATAGCTTTGTCAATGGAGAACAAAAAACACCACCATCCCAAATTGGCATTACAGGAGAAAGAATAATAATAGGAAGGCTCATTGATCAATTCCTCCCCTTATTTTTAAACATGCATTAGAGCCAGAAATTTTCCCACCCAATATAATGAAAATATGTTGAAACTCTAGGCTCATATTCTCCCCCATAATAATCGATTTGTTAAACTCAAACTAAGCTTGTAACAAATTTTAAACCCACTCAATCCAGCAACTTAATAAAAAAAAATTCATCTAATGTACAGGTGCCCCATTTGTGTAAAACATCAAAAGCATTTCCGCATAATGCTTTCTTTTTATCATTTACTCAGCTTATTTCTGAAGTCATAAAATGACGCGCTTTTTGAATATAAATGATAAAACCAATGAGGCAACACACAGCTAACAAAGTTGCCATAGCCCGTGGGCTATGACCAGAGATTTTTCCGATAACCGCTGCACTGAGTGCCGCACTTCCTAATTGCAAAGATCCCATAACACCAGAAGCCGCTCCCGCAGCTTTCGGATGCGATGAAATAGCCAACGCTGTTCCTAACGGCAATAAAAAACCATTTCCAAAAGTAAGAACAGCAATAGCCATAAAACTTGTCACAAGGGGCCATGGGCTTAGATACATTTGCAAAGCAAACAGCACACCACCTATCACAAAAATAATGTACCCTCTCCCCACAGTTTTTTCCATAGACTCGCGTTCAAAAAACCATCGCGCCAAAAGATTTCCCAAAATATAGGGAAACGAGACACCAATATAGCTATAACTAATGTGTATCGGCGATAACCCCAAAGTCGTGAGTAAAAAAGGCGACTCCACAATATAAGCAAAATAGGCAGCGTAAGAAAAACACGGAATAAGTGCATAAAAAATAAATTGTTTATTTCTGAAAACGCCTAAATATGCCTTCATTAATCCTACAGGAGAAAAATGCTGCCGTTTTTGAGGGGGTAGAGTTTCGCTTAGCACAAAACAACATAGCAAAATGGTCAAAAATATAAAAAAGCTTAAAAAGATAAAAGTTGCCTGCCAATGAAAAGCCTGTATCAAAAGTCCACCAATGAAAGGTGCAAGTGCTGGTGACATTCCAATAAAAGGGAAAACAATCAAATAAAGTTTTCCAGCCGCTTTTTTATCCAACAAATCATTGATAATTGCACGACTTAAGACAAGTCCCGCACAAGCACCAAGACCTTGCAAAAAACGTAACACAAGAAAAGCGTGAATATGAACCGTATAAATCACACCAAGTGTCGTAAATAACCACAAGAATAAGCCCAATAGAAGTGTTTTTTTACGCCCAAAATTATCACTCAGCGGCCCATAAATGAGCTGTCCAAGTGCCAATGCCAACAAAAAAACCGCCACTGCACTTTGAATTTGAGATTGTGTCACTTGATAATATTGACGCATATCGCCCAGTGCTGGTAAAAAAATATCGGTAGAAATCAAACCTCCTGTTGATAAACATACGATAAGTATAATGAATGGTAATGTATATTTATGTTTCATCAGGAAAGTCACATTTCTTAAATTTAAAAATATTTAAATTTTACGTTTATAGAAAAATAATAATTTATATTTATAAATATAAAGCTATTTTAACTTTATCCACAGGGAATAAAATAATCAATTTTCTTTATTCTTTTACTTTATTCGAGAATAATTCAGCTTGTTGATACATAAATCCAGTGTATGATCCGCACGCACACACTCAACACGTAAATAAACACTTAGTGCTTCACTTTATAATTAATTTTAAAGCATAGCAAATCGCAATTTTAAAACTATACGCAAAAGAAGCTAAAAGATCAAAACTCTCCTTCAGAGATATATTTCCCAATCCGAAATAGCGCATTTTGTTGTATTCATGTTGCCCTATCTTCATCAGCTTTTTTTCATTGATATCATCAACAAAAACGCTCCCAAACACTATCCCTCTCCATGATAACAACATCACTTTCCCGACAACATCTTTTATCAGAAGTGGTTTACAACGCTCAAAGAAAAAAGAAGCCACAAACTCCCTTTCCTCAAAACTCCCCACGCAAATATTATTGTAACAATACAGCATATAATAATGGCTCATGGAGAAGTCTTTATCAACACAAATAATTGAGCAAATAAACTTAATAGCCCACTAATATCATAAAGCAAATTGTGCTTCTATCTCGCTCTAAAATCTAAATTCATCTTGTCCATTTTGTTAGAATTTCATTCTACATAGCCAGCACAAAGTTTATTGCCTAAGCTATTGACAAACATGATATAATAAAAATTTGACGAATCATTCTGCATCTAATGTAGAAAGCAAGGAGAAGCTATTAATGAATATAACAGAACGAGCCACGTACCAATTACTTGGACCTATTAAAGTGGAAGGAAAGACATACACAGAAATCACCTTACGCCGCCCGAAATTTAAAGACTTAAAAGCAATACAGAGCAAAGAAGGCGACGAGCAATCAATTGAAATGATCGCATGTCTTTCAGGGTGGTCCTATAATGCCATCAGTAAACTTGGTGTTCGTGATTTTTTAAACATTAAAGACATTTACGGGCCTTTAATAAAAAAAGTATTAAAAAAACTTGATAAAATGAATACAATCATAAAAATCCCATCCCTAAAAATCCTATCCTTAGAAACTCAATTTTCTAAACATCTCAAAAACTTTATAAACAAAGTAAATGCACCCATAAAAAGCATAATGGATGAATGTATTTTAATCGACAGTAAACCCGAAAAACGCACAAGTAACCTTTATACAAATACATTTGAAACAGAATCCATGACAACTGCAAATGCAAAAGTGAAAACCTGTAGCACCTATGAACCGATTACAGTTCATAATCCCTACGTCATAAAGGTGGAACGCATGACCTTTACAAAATGCACTTTCTTAATACAAGATGGTCCATCGAACCAAATTTATCTCTCAAATCAAAGTGCTCTTACATCGTATAAAAAAACTGCGGGCGAAACTAAAAAACAACCTTTGGAGAGAATCTCAAAACTTTTGGACATTGTCTCAAAACTTTTCAACTTTCCTCTCTGGTTTTGGGAGTTTTTACTCAAAGAACTTAGAAAATTTTTCTAGCATTGTTTTGATATAGAGCAATAAGAGAAGGAAAAACAGCTTAGAACACTAATGTTTCTTCCTTCTCTTTTATCTCTCATAGCTTTTTGAATTGAATACTTTTGATATTTATTTTGAATAATTGAAGCATTCTTTTAATTATAAGTACAATATAAAAAACTAAAATTTTAGAAGACGCGCTGTTTTTACAAAAAAATGAATAATAAAATAAAGACTCCAGAATTTTACTTTTTACCTTCAAACATAATCAATGATGGAAAAGCGTTTACAAAGTTTTCCTCAAGCAGTATCTGGGACATTACTTGAAAGAAAAGCATTAAGAGAGCTTACTTTTAAGCTAAGGGGGAAAGATTAAACTTCACAACGACATTCAATCTTTTAAACATTGCAGTACAGAACGGGAAAAGAGAGCCATACCCCATAGACCGTTTACCCCCCATCAACTAAAATTCTCGATAAACTGGTATTATCAGTTCTAGACTGGAGTCATGTAAGAAGAATTTTAAGTAATGATCACCGTCTTGTTTTCGATGTTTTCTGTCCTTTTTGGCGCATATCTATTCACTTTTGGAACATAATTTACAAAAAGGCATTGTATCTCCAGCATATTCAAGGAGATAAAACATGGAAACTCGCATTCCTGAAAACACACCATTTGA
>NZ_JBHIPD010000025.1:0-19631 GCF_042195865.1 Bartonella sp. AP36NXGY
AAAAAACGGGCGCAAATGTATGCTGATTTACAACGTGATTTTATGCAGAAAGGGCCTTATGCTTTTATCTATCAGACGTATCACACGATAGCGATGACACCTGATGTTAAAAAATGGGTTTGGAATAGTGCACCACGTATTTTTTATAGTGCAATTGAAAAATAAGAAGGTATCAAGTTTATAAAATATAAAAAACAGGGTCATGATATATTTGATGTATTGCAAAGCTCTTTAATACTTTGCAATACATTGAATTCTATCGGGAATGGATTACTATGTTGTGTAGAGAATTTTATTTCAGGAATTCTTATAGAAGATGTGTTTGTTTGGATGTTAGGATTGAATATTTTAACTTCTATTGATACAATTTTCGGATGAAATAATGACTCTAGACATCCCCGTACAACGGCTTCAAGTTTTTTTACAACCCTGATAATCGATTTGAAATTAAAAATATAAGCTGTTCTAGCCGGTGTTATGGGTATTTTGATGAAGCTATAAATCAAAAGTTTAAAGATGTGTTGTTTCAAAAAGATTCACAGAAACGGGCGTAAAGAATTGAAAAATGGTAAGTTTGTTTAGTGAAAAAACAGGTGTAACAAATGTGGCAGAATTCACTGTTTCCGAAATAGCAGGGGCTCTAAAGCGTGTTGTTGAAGAAAAGTTTGGTTATGTACGGGTGCGTGGGGAGATATCAGGGTACCGTGGTACTCATGCTTCGGGACATGCTTATTTTGCTTTAAAAGATGATAAGGCACGGTTGGAAGCTGTTATTTGGCGTGGAGTTATGGAAAAGCTCAAATTCCCTCCTGAAGAAGGGATGGAAGTAGTTGCTGTTGGTAAACTTACGACGTATCCAGGGTCATCGAAATATCAAATTGTCATTGAGGCTCTTGAACCAACGGGGGTTGGTGCTTTGATGACACTTCTTGAAAATCGTAAGAAAAAGTTTTTAGAAGAAGGCTTGTTTGATGAAGAAAAGAAAAAACCTTTGCCTTATATGCCTCGAATTTTAGGCGTTGTAACATCACCAACAGGTGCTGTTATTCGTGATATTATTCATCGTATATCCGATCGTTTTCCGTTGCATATTTTGGTTTGGCCTGTACGTGTTCAGGGGGAAACAAGTGGGAGGGAAGTGGCTGTTGCTGTTGAAGGTTTTAATGCTCTTGGTCTAGGTGGACTTATTCCAAAACCTGATCTTATTATTGTTGCACGGGGAGGAGGAAGTTTAGAAGATTTGTGGGGGTTTAATGACGAAGCTGTTGTTCGTGCTGTTTATGAATCTTCTCTTCCTGTTATTTCTGCTGTTGGGCATGAAACGGACTGGACCTTGATTGATTATGTGGCTGATTGGCGCGCTCCAACTCCTACCGCCGCAGCAGAACGGGCTGTTCCTGTTAAGCTTGATCTCGAGGTGCTGGTGGCATCGCTTGATGCACGTTTGCGCAAGGGACTCGCGCGTTATTTGGATTTTTATCGACAAAAATTGCGTGCTACTCTACGAGCTCTTCCGACTGCCGATCAACTTTTTGCTTTACCACGGCGTGGTTTGGATGAAACTTCAAGTCGATTGCAGCGTGCTCTTTGTGTAAGCTACGATAAAAGACGTTTTTCTTTTCATGCACTTGGTGTGCGTTTTTCACCGCGTTTGTTAAATAGTGAAAAAGCACAACGCAATACAAAGGAATATACGGCACGTCTTCAGCGTGCTTTTGTGCGTAGTGTGGAAAAACAACGTGCTGGGTTAGAGGTAGTATCTAGGCTTTTAAGAAGCACTTCATATCAGAATATTTTGGAGCGCGGTTTTGTTTTGGCTTTGGGGAAAGATCATAAGCCCATTAAACGATTGGTTCAGTTTCCTGAAACAGGGCAAATAAATTTACGCTTTTTTGATGGAGATATCAGTGTTGCAACACAAGAACCTGTTTTTTCTAAACGGTCAAAACACAAGCAGATAAAGTCGCCAAGCGATGATCAAGGAACTCTCTTTTAATACGGTTAATGCCATGCTTGCGGAAGGTCTTCTTAAGGGAGTGGATGAAAAAGTTCGTTGCGCATGGGCTGGAACGGATCCACTTTATTGTGCTTATCATGATACCGAATGGGGAAAGCCTATTTTTGAGGATATTCGTTTGTTTGAGAAAATTTGTCTTGAAGGTTTCCAAGCGGGGCTTTCTTGGTTTACAATTTTAAAAAAACGCTCTTTTTTTCGCGTTGCATTTGATCACTTTGACTTTGAAAAGATTGTTCATTACGATGAGCTAAAGGTGAAAATGTTAATGCAAAATAAAGACATTGTTCGCCATCAAGGAAAAATTCAATCAGTGCTTAATAATGCACTTAGAGCACAAGAAATTATAACAGAGTGGGGAAGTTTGTCCCGCTATTTTTGGTCTTTTCAGCCACCACAATCAGAGCGTTATGAAAAGATAGACTTTCAAACACTGTTGGCTAACCCTATGACACCTGCTTCTCTTCGTCTTTCTCAAGACTTGAAGAGACGTGGCTGGACATTCGTTGGTCCCACAATTTGTTATGCTTTTATGCAGTCCGTAGGGATTGTTAATGATCATCTTGAAGGATGTTTTTGTCGATAAATTGGCAAACTGTCTTTTGTAAGAGTAATGATCAATAGGATAATAATTGAATTATTTAATAAATGTATAGATTATACAATTCCACTGTATAAGATAATTGAAATATACAAACTATACAATATTAATGATTTTCTACTGTTGTTGGCACTAAAAACGATAAAGGTATAATTTTGAGGATGAAAAAACAGATGCCAAAAGAAGTGATACCTTAACTGTTATGTATCTGAAGTGAGATAATGGTAATGTCTTGTATGTTTTAAAGAAACATTTAGTACACCAAAACCCATTTCGCGGTGGCGCCCGTGAATGGTATGACAGTAAATCCATTGTGCACTCCATCTTTACGCTTATGAAGGAGCAAATCGGCACCATCACACACTTTACTAGCTCTCAATGTTGTGCAACAGTCTTTGGCATTTGTAATGGTTGAGAAGAGTTTTTTTTATTTCTGTTAATGACATGACGGTTATAATTAATGAATATTTTATTCATGATTATTGACGAATGCAAAGTGGTTTTTAGATGGGGTGCTGTTGTTGCATTGTTTTACTTTGCTTGTATGACTGTCGGTTTATTTATATGTAGGTCGATTGCTCAATGCTTACCTAGGTAATAAAAATAAAATACAGCGATGAAAAATTGAAGTTAAATGACTCAAGCTGCTTGTGTTAGGTTTTATTATCTGATAACTTTCCTTCACTAGAGAGGAATTTTACTGCGTGTGAGCTCCAGTTTTGGGAGGATACTTAAGCTCAGACAGACTGGTATTCACTGCATTGCTTCGTTGAATCTCTGTATGTTTCCGCTGGAAACGAGAGTTCTATTGCGGTATGTTGTTTTCTGTTCTATTTTTATGGTGGTAAAGCAATGATGCACACTAAAGTTTAGAAGGGTTTATATTCGTTATGTCTTTTGGGGGGGAAGCGTCTAATGAATTTTGTTTTTATCAATGGGGGATGCATTTTAGTGTATATTCTTTTATTGTAAGCTTTATTTCTCAAAAGATAAAGCGTGGAAGGAATGATTCTTCTCATTTTTCCTTTATCTTTGTTAACGCGTTTGGTTTTGTTGGTAAAAACGTAAAACTTTTGACACTTATTTTTCAAAAGATTAAGCAGCTTTTTGTGGGGGATAGCGTTTTAGAAAAGATATTTTCTTATGTCTTTCTGCTGTTCCAGTGTCGTTTTTGTCATGTAGTAAAGATGCGCCGTATCTTGAAACAGTGTTTGAGGGGGATGACTATTTTAAAAGTTTGCATATTTTATTTTAAATGTCGCCTAAAGGAATAGAATAATGAATTCATAAATTTTTGCGTAATGATTTTTTTAAAGCTCACTATTTTTGGGGCGACAAGGCTTATTGATGATTAATAGAGAACTGATATAGTGCATTATCATATGCAAAGAGGTTATGAAAAGAATGTAATACTGGTTAGCAAAACATATATTGCATGTTCGTTATGGTTTATTGAGACGTAAGTCAATGAATTTATCAAGTAGATGACTCTGTGTAGGTGATTAAAAATATAGGCGATTAGAACGTATTTATTCAATGTTATAATTATAAATTTGCTATATTATTTCAGCGTCATTAATTGATAAAAATAAATAAAGGGAAAAGTTTATGAACTTGAAGAAAACAATATTGAAAAGTAGCAGCTCTCTTGTTGCTGCTCTTATGGCTTTGGGCGTAGTTGTACAACAGGTTTCAGCAAAAACACCCGCTGATACCCTTGTGATGGCTTGGAATCTTGATGCAATCAGTACGTTTGATCCCGCACAACTTAATGATGTTTATGGAAGTGAAATTATTTACAATATTTGTGATAACTTGGTGAGTACTGCGACAGATGATCCTGCTAAAATGGTTCCCGTTTTAGCAACACATTGGGATGTTTCAGGTGATGATCACAGTACGGTGATTACTTTTCATTTACGTGATGGTTTGAAGTTTAATGATGGCAGATCAGCCAATGCCAATGATCTTGTTTGGGGTATGAAGCGGATTGTCAAATTGAAGATGGGTAATGCGGCAATTTTTAATGAATATGGAATTACAGAACAAAATGTTGATGATGCTTTGCAAGCTCCCGATGAGAAAACGGTTGTGATGAAATTTGATAAGCCTTATCCAGCAGAGCTCATTCTTAATAATATTGTTGCGAGTCGTGCAACAGCTTTGCTTGATCGTAAGACGATTATGAAACACGAAAAAGATGGCGATTTTGGAAATCAGTATTTGAAAGGTCATGCTGCTTGTGTTGGTCCTTATCAGTTAAAAAGTTGGCGCCCTGGAGAAGCTCTTTTGTTGCGTGCAAGCTCTCACTATTGGGGACAAGCGCCTAAACTGAAGCAGATTTTAATTCGCCATGTTGCAGAGCCCGGAACACAACGTTTGTTGTTGCAAAAACATGATATTGATGTTGCTCGTGATTTGACCCCTGAAGATCTTGCAGATCTGCAAAAAACAACAGATGTTAAAATCGAAGAAGTGTTAGAACCATCTATGATGTACTGGGGATTTAACATGACAAATCCTATTTTTGCTAAGGAAAAAGTACGTTTGGCGATGCGTTATCTCATAGATTATGAAGGTCTTGGCAAGAAGCTTCTCAAAGGGATTGGTATCCCACGGGCCAGTTTTATTCCTCTTGGCAACTTTGGGGCTTTGGATGAAAAAGAGGGGCAACCCTTTAAACTTGATATTGCAAAAGCCAAGCAGCTTTTAGCAGAAGCTGGTTATCCGAATGGATTTGAGGCAAATTTTCTCGTGTCAAACACTCCTTATACTTTGTTACTTGCTCAGTCACTCCAGGATAGTGCTGCACAGGCGGGCGTACGTCTTAAAATTGAACGTGTAGCAGGTACACAGTTATTTTCAAAAGTGGATGCTCGAGCTTTTGATACGGCTTTTATCGGATGGAATAATGATTCTGCGGATCCTCATACCATGGCTTCACGTCTTATTTTCAATCCAGATAATCGTTTTGAGGCTAGAAATACAGCCTATCCTAGTTGGAAGCATGGGTATTTTGATGCTAAGATGAATCAAAAAGTTGAAGAAGCGTTGTTTCAAAAAAATCCGCAAAAACGAGCGCAACTCTATGCTGATTTACAACGTGAATTAATGCAAAAAGGACCTTATGCGTTTATCTTTCAACAATATAGCGTTGTCGCGATGACGCCTGATGTCAAAAAATGGGTTTGGAATAGTGCACCGCGTATTTTTTATAGTAAAATTGAAAAATAAGTGTGTCTTTTTAGTGTTATCAAAGCTAAAAAGAGCTTAATCATAATTGCATGATGAAAATATTCTCCCATATAAAGCTCTTCAGTTTTTTTAGGATGAAACTGTGAGGGATGTTTGTGTAGTAGCAGTATATAATTAAGATCGTTTATAGGGAGCGATGAATATAGAAAGTTATATTGGGGAGGATCTTTGTTTATGGTTATAGATTCTCTGCATCCCGAATATAGACTGATGTATAAGAAAATTATTTTGTAGATGCTTAGTTTGATTAAATGAAATTGATGTCTAATGCTATGCTATTTAAGCAAAATCACAATCACTTTGTGTGAAAAGGTAGAAGAATACAAAAGGAAGAGATAAAATGGGAAAACAAAGAATATTGAAAAAAATTTCTATTTTATTAAGCTCAATCATTTTTTTTAATGGGGCTGTAACAACGGCATTCAGTGCCTCATCTAAAGATATATTGGTAATGGCATGGAATATTGATTCAATTAGTAGTTTTGATCCAGCGCAAACTGTTGAGGTTGTGACGAGTGAGTTATTAACGAATATTTGCAGCGCGTTAGTGCAATATGATGAGCATGATCCTACAAAAATTCGCCCTGCTATGGCAAAATCTTGGGACGTTTTAGACAATGGCAAAAGAATAGTCTTTCATCTTCGTGATGATTTAAAGTTTAATGATGGAAGGATGGCTACAGCGCAAGATTTGGTATGGTCGATGCGACGGATTATTAAATTAGGATTAAGCTATGCTCAATCTTTAATGGATTATGGGTTTACCAAAAACAATATTGAAACAAATATTCAGGCTCTTGATGATAAGACTTTACAATTAAAATTAGATAAACCCTATCCTATTCAGCTCATATTGACTGTTATTGGACAATCTTATGCTTCTGCTTTGCTTGATCGGAAAACAATTGAAGCACAGAGTATTAACGGTGATATGGGGAATAAATATTTAGCAACACATACAGCTTGTGTTGGACCTTATAAATTGGTGAGCTGGTCTCCAGGAGATAAAGTTGTGTTAGAGGCGACACAACATTATTGGGGCGATGTGCCTAAAATTAAGCAGATTGTTGTGCAGCATGTAGCGGATTCATCAAGTCAAAGACTTCTTTTGGAAAAAGGTGATGTGGATATAGTGCGTGATCTTTCTTCAGAGGATATTTTAGATCTTGAAAAAAAAGGAGGCCCAGTCAAAATTAGTCGTGTTTTGCGTCCGCAGATTATTTACTTATCGTTAAATAATAAGAATGCAATTTTTGCGAATGAAAAGGTCAGATTGGCACTTCGTTATTTGGTTGATTATGAAGGTCTTGGAAAAACTGTTTTGAAAGGGATTGCTATTCCTCGGGCAACTTATATGTCTTTAGGTGTTCCAGGTGCTTTAGATGAAAAAGAAGGTTTGCCTTTTCAGTTGGATTTGAAAAAAGCAAAACAACTGATTACTGAAGCTGGTTATCCTAATGGGTTTAAAGCTAATCTTTTAGTTGGAAGCCTTAGTTATATGTCGTCTGTTGCACAGTCTATTCAAGCCAATGCACGCAAAATTGGTGTTGAGCTTACAATTGAAAAAATGGCACAAAATCAATTGTTGAGCCGTGTACGTGGTGGAAATTATGATACTGCTATTATGGGGTGGGGGAGTGCCGATCCTGATGGACATCCTGCTTCATTAAATCACGTGTTTAACCCTGATCCAACATTTACAAAAAAGCACAATATGTATTTAGCTTGGCGCGCTGGGTATTATGATGAAAATATTAATAACATGGTGATGGATGCTTTGTTTGAGAAAGACCCCAATAAGCGTATCATGCAATATCGTACTTTACAGCATTATGTGCTAGAGCATGGTCCTATGGTTTATTTATTTCAGACATATTATACCGTTGGTATGGGGCCTGATGTCAAAAAATGGATTTGGAACAGTTATAGACTTTATTACAATGAAGCAGAAAAATAAAAAGAAGCATGTTATAGAAAAGGATTGTAGAACATGCTTAATAAGAGATTGTTTTGTTATATAAAAAAGTATTTGCTTTATGTTTTGTCGCTACAGAGGGGATTTTTATAATGGTTTTGCCACTTTCAGAGACTGAAAGAGCTGTATCAGAAAAGCAGAAAAAATTATTTTTATGGGATTTTTTATGCAAAGGATTGAAACTTCTTATTTCAGTTTTTATCACATTGCTTGGGTTGGTGACGATCACTTTTTTTCTTGGTCATCTTCTTCCTCTAGATCCGGTTCTGTCTATTCTTGGTGATAATATCAGTCAGGAAGCTTATGATGCAATGTATTATAAGCTGGGTCTTGATAAGCCGTTGATTGTCCAATATTGGAAGTATCTTCATAATGTATTTTTGTTTGACTTTGGAGATGCTTTAACTTCTGGGCGACCTGTTCTAGCCGATATTATGCGTGTGTTTCCTGCAACATTAGAGCTTGCAACCGTTGCTATTGTTATTGGCACAAGTCTTGGAATTCCATTTGGTGTTTTTGCAGCAATGTATCGCGATTCATTTATTGATTATGTTGTCCGTGTTTTTACACTTGTAAGTTATTCTACTCCAACATTTTGGCTCGGATTAATGGCGTTGTTAATATTTTACGCCAAGCTTGGCTGGGTTGGTGGCCCAGGACGACTTGATTTTCTTTATGAATATTCTTTTGAACCAAAAACAGGATTTTTCCTTTGGGATACTGCAAGCCAAGGACAATGGCAGGCTTTTGGTAATGTTTTTAGTCACGTTATTATGCCTGCTTTGATCTTGGCTTTCGGTGCTATGGCTTATATTAGCCGTATGACTCGTGGGTTTATGATTGAGCAGCTTAATCAGGAATATATCATTACTGCACGTGTAAAGGGATTATCGTGGGCGCGAACCGTTTGGGGGCATGCCTTTCGAAATGCTGCTGTTCAAATTATTACCGTTGTTGCACTTTCTTATGCTTTTTTATTAGAAGGGGCTGTTTTAACGGAGACAGTTTTTGCTTGGCCTGGTTTTGGACATTACTTGACAAACGCTCTTTTAGCCGGAGATATGAATGCAGTTGTAGGATGTACTTTACTTGTAGGATTTATCTTTGTCGCCATTAATTTATTTTCTGATTTGCTTTATCGCATTTTTGATCCAAGGACACGTTGAATATGACAGTAAGTAATCATCATAAATCGCAATCATCATCTTCTTTGGGTAGTTGGTTAAACGATCCTGTTCCAAACTCCATAATTCAAGCGAACATACAAAGAATTTATCACGCACTGGCTAAGTTTTTTCATAACTTTTCGGCTGTATTCGGTCTGCTTATTATTTGTATTATTATCATATGTGCATTTTTTGCTCCTTGGATTGCTACGCATGATTTTCTTAGCAATGATCTGGGGCATCGGTTGCAGCCACCCTCTATGGCGCATTATTTTGGAACAGATGAATTGGGACGTGATATTTTTAGTCGCCTTGTTTTTGGTTCCCGTATTACTCTTTATGTTGTTTTTCTTACAACAGTTATTGTAGGTCCAATAGGGCTTATTGTTGGAACTGTATCTGGTTATATGGGCGGATGGGTTGATACTGTGCTCATGCGCATTGTCGATATTTTTCTTGCTTTTCCAGGTTTGATTTTAGCTCTTGCATTTTCAGCCGCATTGGGACCAGGGATTGAAAATGCTTCTATTGCAATTTCAATTGCAGCATGGCCACCAATTGCACGTTTAGCACGTGCTGAGACTTTGACAATACGTTCTTCTGATTATGTTTCTGTAGTTCGCCTGCAAGGGGCCTCTGCTTGGCGAATTATTTTGTTTCATGTTGCGCCCATGTGTATTCCTTCAGTGATTGTACGATTAACTTTGGATATGTCTGGAATTATTTTAACGGCTGCTGGTCTTGGTTTTTTAGGGTTGGGAGCTCAACTTCCAAGTCCTGAATGGGGTGCGATGCTTTCTTCAGGGCGGGAATTTATGATGACAAATTGGTGGTTGGCGGCAATACCAGGCTGTGCAATATTATTTGCAAGTCTTGCTTTCAACCTTTTAGGTGATGGTCTTCGTGATGTATTGGATCCACGCAATGGGTAATAAATTATTAGAAGTAGAAGATTTACGTATTTCTTTTCCTACAACGCGCGGCATTTCAGAAGTTGTGCGTGGCGTTAGTTTTTCTGTTGGAAAAGAAAAAATTGGAATTGTTGGTGAATCCGGATCTGGAAAATCGATGACTGGGCGCGCAATACTAAGATTGAGTCCAAAAGCAGCCATTGTTAAAGCTAAAAAAATGCGCTTTGAGGATGTTGATTTATTGGCCGCAAGTGAACCTCAGATGCGAAAAATCCGTGGGAAACGTATTTCAATGATTTTACAGGATCCCAAATATTCACTTAATCCATTAATACGGATCGGGGAACAGATTATGGAGGCTTACCGTATTCATTACCGTGTTTCAAAAGCTGAAGCGAGGGAGCGCACCATATCTATGTTAGAATCTGTTCATATTCGTGATCCTGAACATGTGATGCGTCTCTTTCCTCATGAAATATCTGGGGGGATGGGGCAGCGCGTGATGATTGCAATGATGCTCATTCCAAAACCTGATTTAATTATTGCTGATGAGCCAACATCTGCACTTGATATTACGGTCAGACGACAAGTTTTATCTGTATTAGATGAACTTGTGACAAAATCTGGAACGGGACTTATTTTCATTAGTCATGATTTAAATATGATTGCTGATTTTTGTGATCGTATTTTGGTGATGTATGCGGGCCGTGTCTTAGAAGAGTTGCCTGCTTCTGATTTGTCTCACGCTTGTCATCCTTATACAAAGGCGTTGCTCGCGAGTTTGCCACGGCTTGATAATCCAGTTGATATTTTGGCTGTTCCTGAGCGTGATCCTGATTGGTTGTATAATCCTACGATTGTTAATGGCGTTGAGGAGGTTCCTCATGACAAATTGTGAGAATATTATTGATGTTTCTAATTTATCTGTAACTTTTGGGCACAGGCATAAGGCAGTAACAGTTGTTAAAAATGTTAATTTTCATATTAAGCGTGGTGAAGCTTATGGTTTGATTGGTGAATCCGGATGTGGAAAGTCAACTATTTTGAATACATTGGTGGGGCTTATTCCAGATTATAGTGGAAAATTCCTTTTTGCTGGACAAGAAGTTGAAAAGAAAAGAAGTAAGGATTTTTTACGCTGTATTCAAATGGTTTTTCAAGATCCTTATGCTTCGCTGCATCCAAGAAAAATGGTCCATACGGTTCTTTCTGAATCGCTCAAAATCCATGGAATGGATAATCAAAGAGAGCGAGTGGAGGATGCTTTAGATTCCGTTGGTTTAGATTCTTCATTTCTTTATCGTTATCCTCATGAGTTGTCTGGAGGGCAGCGTCAGCGTATTGCTCTTGCACGTGCTTTAATTATTGAGCCAGAGGTGTTGTTGCTTGATGAGCCAACATCTGCATTGGATGTGTCGGTACAGGCTGAAATTTTAAACTTGTTGAAATCACTGCGCGTGAGAAAAAAGCTTACTTATTTAATGGTATCCCATGATCTTGCTGTTGTTGCACATATTTGTGAACGTGTTGGAATTATGCATAAAGGGATTATTCTTGAAGAGCTTAGCAATGATGAATTGCGTAATCTACATGCGCAACACGATTATACAAAGGAGTTTTTTGAAGCAAGTATAGAGCCTATTGTCCATAGAGAGCAAAGAGCATGATCAATTTTACAGAAGAGAAAATGCAATTTTATTTGTTTTGAAGTTTCTGGAGATGTTTGGCGGCATTGTTAAGAGGGAAGGGGATAATAGGATTTTTTCAGTATGAATTTTCTGGGCAGTGTTTGAGCTGTAATATTTTAAATCCTATTAGAACTTCCATTTTGAAATATATGAGTGACTTATAACATACATCCCTTTGTTTGATATTATTGCATTATTTTTTACTTATCATTTTATGTTCAAAAGTTTTATTTTGGAATTTTAAGCATTAAATTCGTGAGAAATAACAAACGATAGTAATGTTGTATTTTCTAGAAAAGCTTCTCATTATTTTACAATATCATTTTGTTTTTGGTTGTTCTCTTTTTTACAGTTTTATTCTTTATAAAAAGAATTTTTTGTAAAAAACATCCAATGGTCAATGACTGTCTTCAAATATTTCGCTGTTCTCTATTTAAAAAAGCGCTTAAAAACAGCTTATAATAAACCAAAAAGGCAGCAATATGCTGCCTTTTTGTTAAATTGAATAGGCTATTTTTACAGTCTTGATTTAAAACTGATAGAGTATTCCTCCTGAAAAGCTTGCACCACTTATACCAGTTTTTGAAGCTTTTGTTGATAGCTGACATCACCATGAAGGGAGAGGTTAGCGGACAATTGTGGGCCACCTTCAACGAAACTTCCCGAGGGGTCACATTTATAATACTTATCAATATGGAATGTCTGATCATCACCAAAGGTTTTGATTAAGTTTACTTTTCCATAGAAAGACATAGGACGGCTGTTTTCAGTGGCAATGGTTTTTGTCAAACGTCCACCAACACGGGATTATCCATTGAGAAGGATTTTGCATCTTAATGGTCAGATTATCAGCATCTTTAATGGTATCAAACATCAAATGTTGATAGGCAAGCTGTGCCTGCGGTTCGAATGTTACGCCTTGGATACCCGTTGCAAATTGTTTGCTAACAGTTGTGGAGATCGCCAACATTTTTGCATTTTTCAATTTTGTGGTTGTACTAATGAGGGCATTGGTGATCTTTCTCTTTAGGAATCCATAGGATAAACAGCGTATCAAGATAGAAACCACTGTCACGCTGTTTACTGCCATAGGCGGTGAGTGAAATGACCATTTATTCAATATGCTCTTACTTGCTGTCTTGCATATTCTTTGGAGTGCAAAGAGAGTTGTCCATAGGTTTCTATAAGACCAAAATGTGTTGTAGATATTTTTCCCTTCTAGCGCGACAAAGTTAACACCTCCTTGTAGAGAAGCATAACGAAGATGAGCACTGCTATAACCATATCTACTAGAAGTACTACTTATCAAAAAATAAGCTTCCTGTTTTTCCATAGGTATATAAGAAAAAGCCATTCCGTTTGTCTTATTCTTTCCTTAAGACAAATGTCGCATATTGGTTAACAGTTGCATTTTGCTTAGCCATATTGGTCAATCCAGCGTACAAGAGAGCATTGGGGCTTGATCAAATAGTTTGTATTTATGGCACGATGGTTTTTACTTTTGAGTCGCTATCAAGCAGTACTGGTTGTAAGCGAAAATCCCAGAAATTTTTATTTTCTCCTAAAAGGTTTTGTTCAGCATTTGTTTTACTGTGGTTTGATTTTGGTCCATAAGCTTTCAGTATATATTTATAAGGTGAACCACTTATTGTGATATAGTCCTGTGCAAGTTTGAAAGAGTTTTGATTTACTTTCCCAAAAACTTGAATGAGTGAAAGACCACGTGCACTGGTAAGAGCAGAAGCGTCTGCTTTAATATTGTTCTTTTCTAAATGTCCAGTGATATAAACCAGTGTAGTACCTGAAACATCACCGTGAATCAGAAGATGGTCAGCTTTTTGTTTGTTTATGGCAGCACTATCACTCCATTCGACGTTGAAATGAATTTCTGCTTTTCCTGTAGCATTGTAGACTTTTTTAGTATTTGGTCTGCCAGATCCTATGTGCAACGTGTGATAATGATTTTCAGTTGGCTCTTCAAAAACAATAGAGCTGTTATTGATGTTAAGGACAGAAATATCAGAACGTGCTCTTTGAGCAATATCAAGCAGTTTTTTGTTCTGGCTTTTTTTATTTGTGCTTGTTTTCAATGTCCATTTCGTATTGTTTTGCAAATCAAAGACTGTTTTGAATTTTTTTTCAGTGCTCACTTTGCCGTCTAAGATGGAGCGATCGGCGTTTAGTGTAAAAGTGAAATCATTTTTTTTCGTTGAAGCTTCGGTTACTAATAAAACATTGGCACGGATTTCTGAATTTTTGAGATTGGCTTTACCAATTGATTCATTTGCATTAATTCCAGTACCGTTTTTAATATGAAGTTTTGTATTGGTTAAATTGATTTCTGATGTTCTATTGTTCTTAGACTTTTCAAATGCGATACCTCTATCTTCTGCTGTGGCAGAAACATTTGTTACATCAATATGTCCATTATTATTTACAACAAATGCACTATTTTCGGCAATTATTGTCCCTCCACTCATTTTGATTGTGCTGCCATTTTCTGAATAAAGTCCGATCTCAGCATTTTTAATCGTTGTATGGCCATATAATTCAACTAAACTGCCAACATCTTGGCTTTCCGCACCGAATCCGTTATTATCTGCTGTTATTAGAGTAACATTCGTGGCTTTAATATGTCCGCCGTTTCCGGCAAATAATGCAGTAGTTTTACCTTGTACTGTTCCTCCCGTTATGGTGATGGTGGATTTTGAATCTTTTGCATAGAGCCCACTGTCATCAGATGATGTAATTTGAGCATTGTCAGTTAAAGTAATAGTACTGCCGTTTATAGCAGATACTGCTGCACCTTTTGCGTTAAATGATCCTCCAGAAACTGTTATTTGAGAACCATTATCTGAAATTATGCTATTGATTGCTTGCGGAACGGTTACATTTTCTAAAGTAATGGCACTTCTTCTTGCAATTATTGCATTGATTAGTAGTGCATTATCCTTACGATTTAATATCGTTACATCTTTCAGTTTGTTATTGCTCTTGTTTTTTAACAAGTGAACGCCTGCTTCGGAAGCAGTAATGGTTCCTCCGATCATTTTGATTGTGCTATCGTTTTGCGCATCAATTCCGATTTTAACGTCACTGATCGTTGTATTGCCAAGCAATTCAATCACACTGTTAGAGCCAGAGGCAGCTGCACCAGCAGCTACACCACTGCCATTATTAGTTGCTTTTAAAGCAACATTTGTAACCGTAATATGGCCACCTATGTCTGCTTCTAAGGCTGTATATTTTCCTGTCACGTTTCCTGTTGTCATTGTAATTGTGGATTTTGAGTCTCGTGCATAGAGGCCTGCTTCATCATGTGACGTAATTTGAGCATTGTCCGTTAAGGTGATACTGCTACCGTTTTGAGCACATATTGTTGCATAGCTTGAATCAAATGATCCTCCAGAGATTGTTATGTTAGAACGATTATTTGCAATTACGCTGTTGCCTGTTTGAGTCACTTTTACATTTTTTAAAGTGAGACCACTTTCTTTCTCTAGAAGAATTCCTTTGCCTGAATTTTTATCTTTACCGGTTGATATTATTACATTTTCTAGTTTACTTTCGGCGCTCTTACTGTTCACGAAGCCAACACCAGTTTTAGAAGTTGTAATAGTCCCCCCAATCATTTTAATTACGCCACCGTTACTTGCCACAAGCCCAACACCAGCATTCTTAATCGTTGTATTGCCATATAATTCAATCATACTATTAGCGCTATTGACTCCTGCGCCTATTATAGGAACATCAGTGACCTTGCCCCCATGTTCATTTGTTGTTAGAGCAACATCCGTGACCTTAATATGTCCACCGTTTTCTGCGACCAACGCTAATTCTCCGGTTACTGTTCCTCCCGTCATTGTGATGGTAGAATGTAAACCATTTGTGTAGAGTCCTTTGCTATTCGATGATGTTGATGTAACTTGAACGTTACCTTTTTTATTGCTGGTTAAAGTAATGTTGCTGCCGTTTCCAGCGTATACCCCTACGTTTTTGCCCTCAAATAATCCTCCAGAAACCGTTACTTTAGAATGATTATTTGCAACTATGCCACTTTTTGCCTGCGTAACTGTTACATTTTCTAAAGTGACGTTGCTTTCCTTGTCGGCACCTATTCCTGTGATTTTAGGCTCTTTATGGTTACTGCCCGATATTTTCACATTTTCTAGCTTGTTTCCATTGCTCTTACTATTATAGAAACCAGCGCCGGTTGCAGAAGCTGTAATGGTCCCTCCGATCATTTTAATCATTCCACTGTTTTGTGCATGAAGACCGATTACAGCATTCTTAATTGTTGTATTCCCATGCAATTCAATCACGCTGTTCGGACCGCCGGCGACAACTGTTCCGATTTTATCATTCGTCGCAGTTAACGCAACATCCGTGACCTTGATATGTCCACCGTTTTCTGCAACCAACGCCATTTTTTCTGTGATTACGCTTCCTCCCGTCATTTCGATTGTGGTTTCTGAATCTGTTGCATGGAGTCCAGTGCCATGAGATGATGTAGTTTGAACATTGTTAGTTAGAGTTACGCGACTGCCATTGTAAGCAGATATTGCTGCCTTTGTGGCATCAAATGATCCTCCCAATATCGTGATTTCAGATTTATTATTTGCTGTAACGCTATTCGTTGCCTTAGTCACTTTTACATTTTCTAAAGTGACTTCACTGTCTTTGTCTGCAAATATTGCAAAAGTTAGTGGAGCTTTGCCTTTGCCACTTGATATTATTATATCTTTTAGCTTGTTTTCAGCATTCTTACTGTTCAAGAATTTAGTGCCAGTGTTGGAAACTGTGATAGTTCCCCCAGTCATTTTCAGTGTAGCACCATCCTTTGCTTCAAGACCGAAGAAAATGCTAGAACCAGTTCCTTTAATGGTTGTACCATCCAGTAATTCAATCGCAGTGTTAGAACCTTCAGCTGTTATAGCGTGCGCATTTGTGCCTATGTTGGTGTTTGTTTTTTTGTTTCCGATTATCGTCAAATGCTTGCCGATAATTTGACCACCTTTTTTTGCGTGAATAATTTCGTAGGTTTCGTTGGAAACTTCTTTTTTATTTTCTGAAATTTCAAGATTTTTAGCTTGTGCATTAAGATTGATACCAGAAAGTACAACTGCCACAATTGCTGTGCAGGATAGAAGAAATTTTTTAGGCATCAGTCTACTCCTTTTAAAGCCCCCAACATTCATTTTCCCGCTAACTTCATAAGCAGAAGTGGAAATAGATATTGCTTTTATTTTAATAACACAGCACTTTGATATTTTGTTTTGCTTTTTTTGTCAAATTTAAAGTTGTATTTATGTTTAATTATGTAATATTAAATTTATTTCATAATGTATTTTTATATAATTATATTTTAAAAATAAGTTTTTTATTAATGGTACATATTATTTTATATCAATATTCATTTATTTTAATATTTATTGATGTATAATTAAAGAAATACAGTTATATAAAATAAAGTAAAAAATATAATATAAATAAGAATAGTAGTGTTTTTAATATTTTATATTTAGTGGAAAAAGGTGAAATTAGAGTGGATATGTGATAATTGATTGTTCTTACCTACATTATGTATCGAATGAGTTTTTGACAGCAAAAATGAGAGAAGGCTTTAATAGAGCGTTGAGGGTTCTTTGAGTGCTCAGTGTCTTCTTTGAACGAATGAAATATAAAAATATACAGAATCCGCTGATAAGCCACAATTTCCGAAAGGCTACATACTATACAAAACTCCGTTGGATGTAGTTTGACATTAGGTTTTGTACTAAGTGGGAAGAGGTGAGATTAGTTAGAAATACGTGATAATTTATTGTTTTTATGGTTATTTTTTACCATTAAATGCGCGTTTTGTAAAATGGCATGGGGCAAGGACCATCCCGTTTTAACAAGCGCCATTATCAAAACCATTGCCGCCCTGATGGCTTTTAACATTGCTCTACGTGTGTTGCGCTTTACCATGACTGGCGCACACGTCTTGGTTTATTTTGGTGCTGATACCACCACCATCACCAAATGGAAAAACATCATTGCTGCTGCTTTTGATCTCTCTTCCCATTGGCAAAAGTTTAAACAAGGACTTTCCTCTGTTGTCGAGAGGTTTGGCAATTTGTGGGAGGGCGTTAAACAAAGCTTTTCCAACTTTTGGCAATGGTTGAAGAGTTTTTTTACACAGGAAAAGCTCTCGGAGAGTGCCAAGGCTGGTATGGAACAAGCGGGCGAAGATCTGGCTAATTCGATTGTCGATGGCTTTATGTCGTCTATCTCACAATTGATGGATTTTTGTAAATCTTTGCCTAGCCGCATTAAGGGGTGGATTGGTTCCATTGATGTAAGAGAGTTTTTGCCAAGTTTTTTGGGGGGTAAAACAGCCATCCAACCCATCGTGCAATTTGCGGGGGCTTCTCCTGTAAATTCATCTGCGAGAGAGCAAAGAGACAAAGACCGTTCCCCCATCACACACAATCAAAATGTCACAGTGCATGTTAATGGTGCCCGTGATCCTGTTGTCACTGGTCGTGCGGTCGCTCACGCCATTCAACGGGCACGCGCTAACGCTCTGCATGGCGGGACAGAATGAGGGGAGGGAGCTTATGAGAGATCCTTTGCTGATGTTAGGACCGCATCAATTTTATGTGGACTGGCTAAATTTCCAATCCTTTGAAGAAGAGTTTTCTGCCTCATGGGTTTGTATGGAGCGTTTTGGCAAGGCACCCAGTTTGCAATTTACTGGCTATGGCAATGATGCAAAGACCATTCATGGAGTTTGGTTTCCAGAAGAATTTGGTGACCGTGTAGCCATTGATGCCATCACTACAACTATCCGAAGAGCAAAGCCGGTCCAGATGCTTCATTGGATCAATGATACCACCTATAGTGTCCTTCTCCATGGACCCGTAGTAATCACCACGATCAATAAAGACCATGACTATATCAGTCGCTCTGGTCAATCCCAGCGCATCCGCTATTCCATTACGCTCTTGCCCTTTTTTAATGGCGGAAAACCACAAGGACAATACCAAGAGGGACAAATCCAAGTGGGACAAACTCTATGAAGATACCAGAAAAGCATGTTATTGTAGAGCTAGAGGATATGAGCCTCGATCTCCTTTGCTTTCACCATGTCATGGCAGTGTTCAGAGACCGGAGGCAAGCTGGTTTACTCAAAGGCTATTTAGAAGCCACACTGGAAGCCAATCCAGAGATTGCCAAATATGGTGTGTTTTTACCGCGGGGCTTAAAGGTCATTCTGCCTGAATTTGTGTTGTCTAATCCTCAAAGCATGGTGAAGCGGTTATGGGATTAATGCGTACACACCCTTTTATTGCGGTCAAGGTGGGAGACAAACCTGTTCATGAGGTTTTTTACCAGCGTCTTTTAACCGCAACGATTACGGACCATGCCGGTAATGAAGCCGATACATTTGAAGCAGAGTTTGACGATAGTGGCAATGATTTAGAGGTTCCCTCAAGCAACAGTGCGCTACAGGTGATCTTTGGCTATGAGAACAGCATCAGTGCCTTTATGGGGTGTTTTGTTGTGGAGTCAGTGGTCAGTTGTGGTGGCAGTGATGGAGAAATCTTGCGCCTTTGTGGCAAAAGTGCCTCGATGCGTAAAGAGCTAAAAGAACAGGTGAGTGAACATTTTGACCACAAAACTGTTGGTGAGATTGTTGAGACACTTGCCAAACGCCATGGCTATCAAGCAAAGGTCAGTCCCCAGTTCACTCAACAAACTTTGCCTTATGTGATTCGTACAGATCAATCGGCTGTTGATTTTTTAACCCGCCTTGCCGATCGCATGCGGGCGCGTTTTTTAATCAAAGACAATAAGTTTTTGTTTTTAAGCGGAGATAACTTACCAGCACTCGAACTTCATAAGCACGACTGTTCCAACTGGGAATTTACATTAGAGCCACGTACGCAATATGGCACCATTGAAGCTTCTTATTTTGATCGCTCAAAAGGGCAGCAATGCCAAGTCAAACATCAGACAGGGTTTAGCGGTCCCGT
>NZ_JBHIPD010000026.1:0-15062 GCF_042195865.1 Bartonella sp. AP36NXGY
CCAAGCGATATTGAGAGCGAAAAATCTATACTTAAAGCAAAAGATATTCTGGTGTTTGGGGAAGAAGAGCCCATTTTTTGCAGGTGGAGAGGCAAGGCGCATAGAGAAGGTGAGCCAAAAGCACACGTTTTGATCAAGACTTTTTGCTCCATAGCAAGTGTAACAGTGCTTTTAAAGAGCCTGGGGTAGAGGGGGAAAATTGAAAGAAAAGAGGGACATCTATTTATTTACGAGACCGTTATTTATTTACGAGACCGTGAAGGACAGTTTCTCATCTCTGGATGAAAAAGGTTTTGTGCAATTTGGTTATGGAATTGTGAGAGGCGCTGGTATTCATGCGGCGGCTTGCCAAATGATTAATCCTTATCATTTTAGGGCTTTATCATTTTGGGGGGGCCAGATTGACAACGAGGCATTGAGGCAAAGGGGTGGATTTTAAGGCAAAGGGATTGAAATTTCTTGAGGAAGAGGTAAGCGTAGGGCGTGTCGTGTACTTGAGGAAGTTTTCGATGAGGCAATGAATGAGGTTGATTTGGGACTGAGGTTTATCTTGGCCGCGTGTTTGGGCTTTCAATAGAGCACCCTTCTTTGGGAAAAGGAAATTGTGCTATCTCTCAAGTGGCTTCTTCTTTACTTGCACACCCTTGGAGCTTTGGTATTGAGGGCTGATGTTAACATTTGGCAGCTTTCTCATAAAAGCTTTATAGAAGATGAAAGTTTGGGCTTTGAAAAAAAATATCGAAAAAATCAATTTGGGCCGGTTTTGTTGATGATTCAAATCGTCATAAAGACAAAGCAACTTCGTTACGATTTTCTTGCACTCGTTTGCTTCTTCTTTGGAAAGCAGCTTATCTTCCTGAAAATAAAAAGAGCACTTAGAATTTTAGAGTCAGAGACCCAAATTTGTGCAATAGAAGAAGATATTTTTATAAAAATTTGATCGAGGAGAAAAGAGAAGCCTTAAGATAATAGGGGGTACACTGTGAGTGATGAAAACATGATGTTTGAAGTTGATGAAAAAAAAGCACCCCTGATATTGTCTTTATAAAAAATGAGGGATACAAGCGCTTGATATTGATGAACCCTCATTCATTGTGAGGACGAAAGCTTCGGTTCATGAAAATGGCTTAAAAATTGAGACAAATGAGGGGTAAAAAATGAGGGGCAATGGAAAAAATGCACCATTGGATGAAGAGTTACGGTCTTTTTCGCTTGAAGAAGCGTTTCTGACACGCAAAAATTATAAAGTCATCTTTTGCATTGCTTTCATTGTGTCAGCTTTTATAATGGCATTCTTTATGTTTTTTAAGTGGGATTTGACAGGGTGGTGGAATTATATCCTGTTCATTTTAACATTAATATTGGTTTTTATATCAGCGCTTCTTTTTGTACTCATTCCTGTTGCCTTTGTGGTGCGTATCATTTTTACGCGTTTGTTGAAAAAAAAGATCGATAAGTTGGATCAGGAAATCTGGCAGCGAAGAAAAACGGCTTACCAACAAAACAGCGTGTGAAGGGAGGGCAGAAAATGAATACTGGTCTTTATATATTCTCATGCGTTGTAGGAGAGACCTTCTATTCGTGCGATGTTTGAAGTTGATGAAAAAAATGCACCCCTGATATTGTCTTTATAAAAGATGAGGAATACAAGCGCTTGATATTGATGAACTCTCATTCATTGTGAGGACGAAAGCTTCGGTTCATGAAAATGGCTTGAAAATTGAAACAAATGAGGGATAAAAAATGAGGGGCAATGGAAAAAATGCATCATTGGATGAAGAATTACGGTCTTTTTCGCTGGAAGAAGCGTTTTTGACAAGCAAAAATTATAAAGTCATTTTTTTCATTGCTTTCATTGTGGCAGCTTTAAGAACGGCTCTCTTCATACCAATGTGGCTTGAGTGGAAGTTGGCGGGATGGGAAGGGGATGTCATAACAGTTCTCTTTTGCATCGTGCAGGTTATATTAGATTTAATTTTTGTACTCATTCCTGTTGCCTTTGTGGTCCGTATCATCTTTACGCGTTTGTTGAAAAAAAAGATCGATAAGTTGGATCAAGAAATCTGGCAGCGAAGAAAAACGGCTTACCAACAAAACCGCGCGTGAAGGGAGGGCAGAAAATGAATACTGGTCTTTATATATTCTCATGCGTTGTAGGAGAGACCTTCTCTTCGTGCGATGTTTGAAGGTGATGGAAAAAAATGCACCCTTGATATTGTCTTTATAAAAGATGAAGGATACAAGCGCTTGATATTGATGAACCCTCATTCATTGTGAGGACGAAAGCTTCGGTTCATGAAAATGGCTTAAAAATTGAAACAAATGAGGGATAAAAAATGAGGGGCAATGGAAAAAATTCACCATTGGATAAAGAACCACGGTCTTTTGCGCTTGAAGAAGCGTTTCTGACACGCAAAAATTATAAAGTCATCTTTTGTATTGCTTTCATTGTGGCTGCTTTAAGAATGGCTCTTCGCTTCGTACCCATGTTGCTTGGGTGGAAGTTGGCGGAGTGGGAAGGGGATGTCGTGGCAGCTCTCTCGTTAATTATGGAGCTTATATCATGGTTTATTTTTTTGTTCATCCCTGTTGCCTTTGTGGTTCGTATCATTTTCACGGTTCTGTTGAAAGAAAAGATCGATATGTTGGAGCAAGCAATCTGGAAGCGGAGAAAAACCGCTTCTCAACAAAACAGCGCATGAAGGGGCGGAGAAAATGATAGATATTAAAATGATGGATATTATTGTTGTACTCTCGTGGGGTGTGGGCTTGACGCTTTTCACGCTGCTTTCTGCCGTGGTCATGATGTTTATTTGGGCATTGTATTACTCTACTTTCAAGCGGGTGAGGCTGTATTGCCAAGTGACAAAAGAATTAAGCCGCGTGCTTGAACAACCTGTCGTTTTTGAGCCGTCTAGTGGGGAAATGCCGATGATTAAGCCGTTATCTGAGGAAAAAGAGTTTTCTCTTTCTGATGAGGAAATCTTAACGATGGAAAGTGCAACGGCGCTTTTAAAGAGTTTGGGGTGGAAGGTGGAAATTGAAGGAAAAGGAGATCATTTGGCCACCTATTATTTACCAGATCGTGAAGTGCAGTTTCTTTATAATGCTGAGAAGGGGTATCCGCGATTTGATTGTGCAATTGCGGTGGTTTCTGGTATCCATGCGGCGGCTTGCCAAACAATAGACCCTTATAATTCTGGAGGTTTGATTGCTCTTGAATTGAGTTTTGATGTGAAGGGGTTGGAAATTTTTGAAGAAAAGGTAAGCGTTGGATGTTTACGTCGTGTACTCGAGAAAGCTTTAGATGAGGCAATGACTGAGGTTGATCTTGGCAAGATGCTTCACTCTCAATATAGAATCCTGCCTTGGGAAAACAAAACTGTGGTCCCTCGGTTGGCTTCTTATTCCTTGCGTTATCTTGCTGCTCTGGCTTTGATGGGCGATGTTGAAACTTTACACTCTTATCACAAAAGCTTTATGGAAGGTGAGAAGCTGGGCTTTGAAACAAGCATCGAAGAGGAGCATCTGGAACGCGCAATGGTGATTGCTCAAGCGGTAGAAAAGACAAAGCAACCCAGTTACGATTTGCTTCAACAGGCGGCAAAGAATTTTTCCATGGAGGTGGAAAGCTATGAATGTTTTAGAGCTACAGATCCCAATTTGTGCAATAGAAGAAGAGATTCTTATGAAAATTTGATCGAGGAAAAAAGAGAAGAATTAAGGCAACAGGGATATTTTGTTTACGAAAAGGACGCGATTTGTGAGGTTGATGGAAAAAACTATCGTCCTCATATTCTTTACATAAAGGATGGGGAGTTAGAATATATGGATGTAGAAATTAGGATTGATGAAAAAATTTATTGAGAAAAATAAAGAGTTTAGATAATTTAAAAAGAGCTTAAACCTAAAAATAATGCGTAAAAAGCGCGAAGCGTAAAAGCAGAGGGGAACAATGCAGGAGAAAAAAGCAACATTTGAAGAGTCTTTCTTTTCATTTAGAAAATTTATGGTGTCTTCAGTGGAAAGGCGTAAAGGGGTGGGACGGTGTAAAATAATAGGGCACCGCTTTTTTATCATGTTTTGTACATGCCTTATCATGATGGCTTTAGAAGTTCCTGCGGGTGCAAAGTCTCTGGTACAGCCGTTGCAATGGACAAGATGGGAAGGAATTGGTTCTCTTATTTTTCTCTTACCAGTGTTGATATGGTTTTGTCTTCTCACACCCCTTCCTATTTTGTGGGGCATTTGTCGTTTTAAAGAGCGTAAATTGGAAAAAATAAAGAAAAAACTAAAAGAAAAAATAAAGCAGTAAGAGATTAATCAATGAGGTTATATGCATGAGGGGTGAGATCGCGTTTTTTATTTTGTTTCTGCCGGTTGGATATTTTCTTCTAAATGCAGTTACAGTTTTTGCCATTTTTGTGAATATGATTATTGTGGCGCCTTATTATTCTTTAATAAAGCGTTTGAGGCTCTATTACAGAGTGAAAAAACAAAGACGTTTGATGAAAGAACAGCCGCAGCATTTTTGTTTCTTTGAAAAAAGCGGAAAAGAAAAAGAGAGAGTGCCGCAAAACTTAGCACTAGAAACACAGATAAGTTTCTATTCGTTAAAAAAATGGCTCGCTTTTTCACGCAAAGATTATATCCTCCACGCATGCCTCTCTTTCATCATTATGTTTTTCAAAGCTTATGTCTATGTGATTTTCTCTAAAGGGATAGCTGCTAAGGTAGATGAGAGCAGATTTGAATATATTATCATTCTCTTGTTTTTCTGGTTTTTTTTATCGGTATGTATTTTTGCAACGATCCCTGTTGTTGTGATCCTTCGTGAAACTTTAACTCATCGATTGAAAAAGAAGATTCAGCAGTTGGAAGAAGTGACTGAAGCAACCCAATCAATCAATTTATAAAGGGAAGGGGATAAAATGCATTACGAAATAGCGGCATTTTGGACGGTGATTTTGATCATTCTGCTGGGGGGTGTTTTTGATTTTTTCTTAACAATACCCATTGTGGCACTGTATATTTCTTTTATCAAGCGTTTGATCTCATATTACAAGGTTACCAAACAATTAAACGCAGCGCTGAAAAAGCGCATGTAGTGCTCGTGTCATGGGGGAGGCGTAAGTTTTAGATCATGCCATTTCTTCACGGCTTGGGGAGGAGGGCATCGATTGTTTTTCTCATTTTACGCTGATCTCTGGGGGAAAAGGGTTGATGGCAATGAATAGGCTGATGATAGGTTTGTAATAGGCTGGTGATAGGCTTGTATAGGCTTTAATGGGGCGGTTTATCGGCAGTTTGCTTGTTTTCTGTAAATTTGCAAAATTGTAAAAACGTGAAACTGTAAAAGGGCGTGTGGTTGCTCAAGAGACGTGATGGTTGTGGGGAGGATATGGGGTAAAGAGGGTGCCAATGGAGGCGTAAAGGTTGGATTGTGCAATGCGTCAAAATTGGAATGTGGGAATGGGGGATTGGGGGAATGGAGGGCGTTGGGGGAAAAGGGCTGATGGCAATGAATAGGCTGATGATAGGCTTTAATGGGGCGGTTTATCGGAAGTTTGTTGTTTTCTGTGAATTTGCAAAATCGTAAAAGCGTGAAACTGTAAAAGGGCGTGTGGTTGCTCAAGAGACGTGATGGTTGTGGGGAGGATATGGGGTAAAGAGGGTGCCAATGGAGGCGTAAAGGTTGGATTGTGCAATGCGTCAAAATTGGAATGTGGGAATGGGGGATTGGGGGAATGGAGGGCGTTGGGGGAAAAGGGTTGATGGCAATGAATAGGCTGGTGACAGGCTTGTATAGGCTTTAATGGGGCGGTTTATCGGCAGTTTTGTTGTTTTCTGTGAATTTGCAAAATCGTAAAAACGTGGAACTGTAAAAAGGCGTGTGGTTGCTCAAGAGCCGTGATGGTTGTGAGAGGGGGATAAGCCCGTGTGAGAAGGGTTAGAAAAACGTTTGGTTTTGAAGCTGTTGATATAGGCATGCTGTTTAGAGGCGTAAGGGAGGGGGATTGTTCGTTCTCAAAGCCTATGATGTAAGAGAGTATGAGTTATTTAAGAGGGTGTTCGGGTATGGATAGAGATTGAAGGGGCACTGCTTCTTTGCAAAGCAGAGGTCTTGATCATAAGTTTTGTTTATTCATATGGTTTTTTATGGCATCCAGTACCTGTTGGCTTATCTCCTTATGGGTCAGCCATCGTAAACCTTTGGGCGTTGTTTTTTGTCCTAATTGAATGGGGATAAAATCAACCTTGTTTTTGCGCGCGCACTCGAGGATCATTTGATCATGCATGTTGGAACCAAAAATATGAAGAATACATGGCGGTTTAGGCAAAAGAGCCAACTGCTCAATTAATGCGCAAGAAAATGCATAGGCGGGCGAATGAATCCATAATATGCAATATTTTAGATCATGCCATTGCTTCACAGCTTCTAAAAATTGCGCCTTTGATGCCGCACAATCATAATCCAACGACACGCACAACTGTTTGTTGTGCAATGCCTCAAGCTGGACTTTATGGGAAAGAAAGCGTGCAGCAATAATCACTTCTTGCGGCTTTAGTGATTGATACAAAGGGGCAAGCATCCCTGTGCCCCCTACCACTAAATAACGATAGTGCGCATCCTTTTTTTTCATGCCCCCTCCCTTATTGCTTTAAATCCCGCCTCTTTGCTTTAAAAATGTGTACATTTCATCAGCAAGTCTTTCACAACGGGTTTGTACCTCTTCACTTATAACTTTCCAAGTACGACCTTCATCGTCTGAGGAAAAATCTTCGTTGGAGGAGGCGATTTGACATTGGAGTGTATAACCATAAAGCGTGTGTACCACCGGCACTAAATGTTCACACGGTTGTGCGCATTTTTTGGCCGTACTCCCATGAGAGATAAGTCCAACAGGTTTATTTAAAAAGGCATTATAGCTCAAATTATCAAGAGCATTTTTTAAAACACCCGAATAAGATCCTTGATAAACAGGGCTTGCTAGAATAACGCCATCAGCCGCGGCAATGGTTTTGACAAACTCACGGACCGCAGCACTTGGATTAGCCTCTACCTGCTGATGATAATCGGGATCTGTCATCGGCAAGGGCTGTTCACGCAAATCAACCCAATGAAGTGATGCACCCCGCTTTATGAGGCAATCCGCTAAATAACTGGCTAAAGTTCTTGTTAAGGAAGGTTGACGCACAGACCCCAAAATAATTGCTATATTCAACAGGATTCTCCTTTATCTTTTCCTCACAAGCCTATAACGCAAGGCTTATAAAGAAGTGTGAGTAAAATGGCGCGTATCATTATGCTGTTTATAAAGAGCAGTTGTGATGATACCGCATGATCATAGAATCAATCCATGCTAACAAGATTGTTGACAAAACAACACCTCAAACTTGCAAGGGAATGTTAGTGCTTTCATTAATATTAAAATGCTTGATCTCAAAAGTAGCGGCTGTCTCTCTGTCTTAGAAGCGCTTTGATGAATATATTCTGAGCTATTGGCTTGCAAGATCCCCAATGAAAAATGGAATATATCGTCATATTTTGAATGATCATTGATCCTTTTTAATTGGAATAAGAAAGTTGTAAGATTTTCTCATTTCAAATGCTCTTATTGCGCGATCATTTGCAAATCAATGGAAGTTCCTTTTTTCATGTCTTAAGTGGGCGGAAAACAATAGAGAAAAGAATAAAAATGCTTCTGTCTTTTCAAGGGATAAAGGCTATCGTAGAAGCTAGATAGGGCTGTTTGTAGGGGGCAGCGGTATGGCTGTTGTAGAAGGGGTGGTGGGTATGGCTGTTGTAGAAGGGGTGGTGGGTATGGCTGTTGTAGGGGGGGTGCGGGTAAAGGCTGTTGTAGAGGCAGCGGTATGGCTGTTGTAGGGGCAGCGGTATGGCTGTTGTAGGGGGGGGCGGGTAAAGGCTGTTGTAGGGGCAGAGCGGTATGGCTGTTTGTAGGGGGGGTGCGGGTAAAGGCTGTTGTAGAGGCAGTGGTATGGCTGTTTGTAGGGGCAGAGCGGTATGGCTGTTTGTAGGGGGCAAGTGGGTATGGCTGTTTGTAGGGGCAGAGCGGTATGGCTGTTTGTAGGGGGCAGAGCGGTATGGCTGTTTGTAGGGGGCAGTGGGTATGGCTGTTTGTAGGGGGCAGTAGGTATGGCTGTTTGTAGGGGCAGAGCGGTATGGCTGTTGTAGGGGCAGAGCGGTATGGCTGTTTTGTAGGGGCAGAGCGGTATGGCTGTTTGTAGGGGGCAGCGGTATGGCTGTTGTAGGGGCAGCGGTATGGTTGTTGTCGGGAGCCTTAGGGTAATGGGGGGGGTGTCCGTGTTGAGGAACGAGTTATGGCGTGGCTTGTCGCAAGGGGAGGGTAAGGCTATTGTAGAGGCTGCAGGGGGCGTATATGAATGGTGCTGGATTACATTTTTTATTGAAACAATAGGGGTGATAGAGTTTATAGTAAGGGGATATATTCATGGGAGCGCTATTGTTATCCCTTTCATGGGGGATGTTCATGAAATGGGGGTGATGCGCGTTGGTTTGGAAGTGTTGAGAGATTTCTTTAAAACAAGCACGTGAATTGGCAAAAATATTGGCAACATGAATATGCAATACGAGTATTCTCTGAGGTATTCTGTTTGACCATAATGGATGCAATTGTGCTTGAGAGATTATGCGTGTCCTTATAAAAGTTAGGGACAAACAGTTGCATAAAAGGGAAGAGCAAATGAAGGGGGAAAATTCCACATTTTATAACAAACGGTGCTCTCTTTTTTTTGGAAAATCATTTCGTTCTTATAAAGATCATATGATTATTTGTCTTATTTCTATCCTTGTTGGGATAGGTTATAAAGCTCTTTTGATTCCATTAGAAGCCAAGTGGCCGTTGAGTGTATCACAGGATAGCACTCTTTTGGCGCTCTTTGTGCTGCGTGAAGTCATCATGGTTGTTGTTGTTGCCTTGATGCCTGTTTTATTGGTGCTTTATCTCATCTTAATGTATTTGTTGAAAAAAAAGATTCAGCAGTTAGAAGAGGCTATCCAGCAACGGGGTCACACAATCGATCAACAAAATAATCCAGTAAAAAACAATAGAGAAAAAATAATCTGTTTTTTTATCGTATACTTTTGGTTGATATTTCTGCTAAACGTCTTTTTTCCTGCGGGTGTTGTCATGCTCATTTTAGAATTTTATTATTTTGTTTTCAAGCGCGTGAGAACCTATTGTAGAGTGAAACGGGAATTAAAACGCGTAAGATAAAGAGAGTGACAAGGCGCTTTTGTAGCTATCGTGAGGGGTAAGAGGCAATGTTTAGAAGCTCTCGTGACACAAGAAGAGGGGATGGTTGGAAAATCATCAGGCAAAGAAGAGAGTCTATTTTCTTTTGTAATGAGGAGGATGCTCTTAATCATTTGGAAGAGCAACCGCGCTTTTAGAAAGTTGGGGGTTTTTGTTGAAAACAAGGGAAGCGCCATGCATCGCACTTTTCGTGGTTCTTAAAAAAGCGGGCATAAGATAAAGAAATGCATTTTTCATAAAAAAAGGAAGAGCAATGAAGGGGAAAAATTCAGCATTTTATAATGGACTGCGCCATTTTTTCGAGAAAGATTATTTTTCTGTGCAAGAGCATGTTGTCATTTGTTTTCTCTCACTCATTATTGAGCTATGGAACAGGATTTTCTTTCTCTCATCTTTGGGTAGCCAAGAGAACTTGACAGGGTGGCAGGATACACCTCTTTTTCTCTCTCTGTATGCGTTTTGGAAAGTTATTACAGTGTGTGTTTGGGTCTTGTTCCCAGTTATGTTTATACTCTGCTTCATATTGCGGCGTTTGTTGGTAAAAAATATTCGGAAATTGAAAGGAATAGATCAGCAACGGGGTAAAATAACCGATCAAAAGGATCGATATAAAGAAAGTGTGAAGTGGAAAATGGACGATATTCTTGTTACAATATTCAGTTTCGTGCTTGTGTTCGTGACAGTGTGGTTTGCTGCTATTCCCGTGGGGATTTTACAACTTTATTATGGTGTCTTTAAGCAGGTGAGAAAGTATCGTAGAATGAGACGGCTACTAAAACGCGTAAGATAAAGAGAGTGACAAGGCGCTTTTGTAGCTATCGTGAGGGGTAAGAGGCAATGTTTAGAAGCTCTCGTGACACAAGAAGAGGGGAGGATGAATGGTTGGAAAATCATCAGACAAAGAAGAGAGCCTATTTTCGTTTGTAATGAGGAGGATGCTCTTAATCATTGGGAAGAGTAACCGCGCTTTTAGAAAGTTGGGGGGGTTTATTAAAAATAAGGAAAGCGCCATGCATCGCACTTTTCGTGGTTCTTAAAAGAGCGGGCATGAGATAAAAAAATGCGTTTTTCATAAAAAAAGGAAGAGCAATGAAGGGGAAAAAGTCAGAATTTTATTCAGCATTTTATAATGAACTACGCTATTTTTTTTGGGAAAGATTATTTTTCTGTGCGAGAGCATGTTGTCATTTGGTTCCTCTCGCTCATTATTGAGTTGTGCAACAAGATTTTCTTTCTCTCATCTTTGGGTAGCCAAGAGAACTTGACAGGGTGGTGGGATACACCTCTTTTTCTCTCTCTGTATGCGTTTTGGAAAGTTATTACAGTGTGTGTTTGGGTCTTGTTTCCAGTTCTGTACATACTCTTCATAACATTGTGGCTTTTGTTGAGAAAAAATACTCAAAAATTGAAAGAAATAAACCAGCAACGGGGTAAAATAACCGATCAAAAGGATTGGTATAAAAAAGGCGATAGAGAAAAATGGAGTGATATTCTTGTTACAATATTCGGTCTCGTGCTTATGTGCGTGACATTGGTGGTTGCTTGTATTCCTATGATGATTTTACAACTTTATTATGGTGTCTTTAAGCAGGTGAGAACGTATCGCTGTTTAAGAAAAGAACTGAAAAACGTCTTGCAAGAACAGGATACAGCGTTTGAGAAGTCATGAGAGGGAAAAAATAATGAAGAAATTATGAGAGATTCAGCCTTTATAGGGATTGCTCTCTATACCATTTTGCCTCTGATATTTTTTGGTGCTCTTTCATGAGGTGTCCGTAAACATTGCTCTAAGGAGCAGTGTTGAGGGTGGCATTGAGTGAAAGAAAAGCCGATTATGGATTAGTATTGATAAAAGGGAATAAGAGCCCTTGGGGTTTAGAGCCTAGAGTGAGTGCTTGGGACTTACTTTATCGTTTGAGGCGTGAGGAAGGAACGGTTTTGCTTGTAGGGGCGCGCGGTATATGGGTTGTTTTCGTATTTTTAGGAGCCTTGTTCATTCAAGCTTTGAAATGAATCCTATTGAAGGTGGGGATGCAGGGTCATTTTCTTGAAAATAGGAGAATTTTTAGGAAGAAAAAGCTGAATTGTGACTATTGTTTATAGATTGGCGTGGTTTGAAAATCTTCACTATTTGAGATGTGAGGAAGGTAAGAGGGTGGCAAGGTAGCAGGAATATTATAATTTTTATTATGACGTAAGCCATAACGGCCTGTGTACTTTTCTTGATTTCGGTGATATTTGGGTTTTGCATCATCATAATGCGTAAATTGGAAAAAAAGATCTAGAAACGAGAAGAGGCAATCTCTGTGTGAGAGCAAATAAGCTCTCTGTCACACGGGTCTTTTCATCAAGAGTGAGAGGGGAATACATGAAGGAGCAAAATTGGGCATCAGAGCAAGAAACGCATAAAGGAGCGCATTCTTTTTCGCTTCAGCAAGCGTTACTCTCAGCAAAGGATTATAAAATTATCTTTGCTATTGCGGTTCTCATTGTCATGTGGAGAATGGTTCTAGAAATACCAGGTGTATTAAATTGGCAGCTGACAGGGTGGCAATATGTTGTGCATGCCGTTCTCTTTAAAACAACGGTCGCCATAACGGTCTGTGTCATTATTTTTATTCCGGTTATGTTACGGCTTCGCACCAAAGTGACGGGTGAGTTGCAAAAAAATATTCAGAAACTAGAAGAAGCAATCTCGGTGCGAGAGCACATAAGCTCTCTGTCGCACGGGTTGTGTAAATAGTGAGGGGGGAACATGAACTTTGATCCTATAGCCGTATTTCTATTAGATCCCGAGTTCTGGGTATTTATTGTTATTTGCATGATCATTATCATGCTTGTTTTAGCTCTTTATACCTCTGTCTTCAAACGGATGAAAATGAATTTTCAAGTGAAAGGCGAGCTGGAAAGAGTGCTTCAAGAAAATGATCTTGCAACGCAGCAGTTTTGGAAAGATGAAGCCGTGCTGCAGGAGAGGCGTTTGCAACTAAAGGCAAAGGAAAAAGAACCCTTTGTCGGTTATGATGATGATGAAATTCTCACGATAGAAAGTGCAACAGCGCTTTTAAAAAGCTTGGGGTGGTCTGTGGACATCGAGGGAAAAGGAGATTATTTGGCAACCCTCTTTTTACCCGATCGTGAAGTGCAGTTTCTTTATAACGAAAAACACGTGGAAGAATTTTCCCCGTTTGATCGCGGGCTTTTAATTATGAGCGGTATTTTTGCGGCGGCTTGTCAGACGATTAATCCGCATAATTCTGGGGTTTTGCCAACAGTATTTATGAATTTTGTACCCAATGGATTGGAAATTTTTGAAGAAAAAGTGAGCGTCCAGCTTTTAAAGAAAGCTCTCGATAAAACTTTAAAATGGACAATGGAAGATGATTCTTTGCTTGAAATGTTTCGCTCTCAATATAGTATTCCCCCTTGGGAAAAAGATTCTTTATCATGGGCAACGGATGGAGACGTAGAGTTTGCACCTTATGCTTTGCTGCATCTTGCTGCTCTTGCCTTGCTGGGCGATGTTGAGACTTTAGCTTCTTATGACGAAAGTTTTACGGCAGGGGAGAAGCTTGGCTTTGATGAAACCATTGAAAAAGTCCATTTGGAACGCGCGATGGTGATCGCTCAAGAAGTGAAAAGGGAAGGAAAGTTCAGTTACGATCTACTGGAACGGGTTGCTGAGAAGTGGTCTATAGCCATGGACTATCAGCTTTTTAGAGTAAGATCTCCTAATACGTGTAATCAAAAACGAGATTTTCATAAAAAATTAGTCGAGGAGAAAAAACAAGAATTAAGGGAACAAGGATTTGAAGGGGTGAGTGATGAACAGTTCGTGTTTGAAGCAGAGGGGGTAAAACATGCTCCTGATATTACTTATATTAAAGATGGTAAAATCGCATTTATGGATATAAAAATTGATTAGTTTATTCTCCTGTTGAAGAAAAGCACTTTTATTTAAAAGATGTGAAAGCGTCTCAATCATGGCGCTTTCACACCTTTCTTACCAGAGCAAAATAAAGGGTTCGAAAAATCAAGAATAATAGCCAAGATTTTAAAAAATAGACTGGAAATGGCTTGATCCTCAAGAATAGAGGAGAAAAATCAATTATAAATTCTACTCTCTTCTTTAAGATGGTTTTGTTGTTTTGTTAGAAAATTCTCATAAATTATCGCTTATTCAAGCGGTATGAGGGAAAGGTCCATTGACTAAAGCGCTATGGGGGGAGCTCCATTGACTAAAGGCGCTATGGGGAAACTCTATTGACTAAAATGCTATGGGAGGGAAGCTAGGGGGTAGAGCCGGGGGTAGAGCCTTTGTCATTTGAGGTGAGAGGAAGGCAAAAAATGGCATTTTTGAGCAGTGTTAAGCTCTTTTGCCTTTGAGGTGTTTTTTGTCTTTCTAAGAAGTCCTTGCCAATGAAGCAGCGCTTGTTAAGCTTCAACAGTGTTTCAGTATGGTGATATTGATATAAAAATTTATGGTATTTTTGTGTTTTTCAGTCTGCTTCATGGAGATCTGGAAGCCAATCCGATGACAGAGGAGATGCATGGTCATTTTCTTGAAAACAGAAGAATTTTTGGGAAGAACAAGAAGATTGCGGACCCTTATTAACGAAAGCGCTATGGGAGCGAAGCTAGGGAGTTAGAGCCCTAGGGAGTTAGAGCCTTTGTCATTTGAGATGTGAGGCAAGTAAAAATGGCATTTTTGAAGGCGATGATATTTGGCCAATAAAAATAAAAACACAATAAAAACTAAACTAAAACAAAGGAAAAATTAAACTAAAAAAGGCCCCATTTTATAAAGGGCCTTTTTATTTAAATTTTACAATATATACAAAATGTATATAACCTTACTTTAAGAACTTTTTGTATCTTATATTCTAGTAGCAACAAGTTGTACGAAATATATAATAAGTGATCCTAAAAAACCAGCTATTGCATTCAATAAATTTTCTGCTTTATCGTATATATCGTTGATTGATGCTTGTTCTGATGCGCTTCTATTACTGACTCTCAGTATATTCAATGTATCCGATGTGTCCCTTACTTGTTTAACAAACTGTAAATTTGTTTTCTCAATAGTATAAGGAGCAACAATAGGAGAGGGTTGTTTATTGACTATACGATCAGATTTTTGAATCGCGAGAGCTAAACCACTTGTAATAGCCCCAGCTATGAAAAAATATCTGATATTCATAGTTTTTCTCCTATATTTATTTCGATAAATAAATATCGATACGTATCATATATAAATTCGATTTAAATAACTATAGTAAAAATACAACAATCACAAAAAAGAATAAACTTTGTCTATATTTTGACAAAATTTACTCTTAATTGCCTTAATGAATTCTTTCAGATTCGATTTTATGAAGGCGTAAAAAAGTTTGAAAGCTCTGTAGGCAAGTGGAATCCCATAAGGTGGGTGATACAATAGTTGCTAGCAAACTTCTTTTTGTGCCTTTGACCAAGGATTCATAAAAATGAGGGTTCATAAAAATGAGATGCGATGAAAATTGAGTAAAACCCTTGAAGGGAAGGATTCACTCTATTGAAGGCGGAGTGCATCTTTTCCATGGATTGGATACTGCTTTATTGAGGGTTTGGCAGTCTCCGTTGAGGGGAAGGATGCACTCTTTTGAGGGCTAGGGTGCATCCTCTTATAGATTGGATACTGCCTTTATGAGGGTTTGGCAGTCTCCGTTGAGGGGAAGGATGCACTCTTTTGAGGGCTAGGGTGCATCCTCTTATAGATTGGAT
>NZ_JBHIPD010000027.1:0-6512 GCF_042195865.1 Bartonella sp. AP36NXGY
TTTATCACCTTGAAATATAGATACATGCTAAACGCTTCATTTGCATTTATACATTACCTAAGTATTTTCATTACGATATCTTAGCTTTGATAAAACCTTTGTGCTTCTCTTAATTGTTCAGAGAGTACTGAACCTTCTACATCGGCTTTTGTTTTCATCGTATGGTAGGCATCCCTTTTTTTTCATGATCAAAAATTTTCATATCAAGTTCGCGTCTTTTCCTTTTGATAAGTGATTGCTCAGCGTCACGTAAATGCGTTATCATTTCCATCTTTATAAATTCATTTTGGATCATGGCTAACGAACCATCGATATGTGCTTGAAGATCTGCAATATCTTTCAGGTTTTTTTTTGTTTTAATTTCACCTAATAGATTTTCGAGGTATTGAAAACGATCTTTTATTTTTTCAACAGTTTCTAAACTTACAGCTTTATCTAGTATCGATGCAAATTGTAAACGCCCCGAAATAGCTTTGCCCATTTTATCAAAAGACCCAGAAATTTTGTCTTCCTCCTGCAATAGCTTTTGATATGATTCCCTTGAAAGCTCATCTCTCTTATAGAGCGATTCTGGCTCTTTGAGAAAAAAACTAGAAAAGTCTATTTTTTGAGGTTCAGTTTTCTGACTCTTTGTTATAGCCTGATAAGCTTTTTCTATTTGTGAAAGTTGTTCTTTTTTTAACGAAAGCTGTTTTGTTAAGAGCTCAATAATTTCCCCTTTTTTTAATAGCTTAATAAGCTCCCGATATTCTGCTGGTAGAGCAGGTTGTGGCGATGGAGCAGGTGAATTCTGTTTAGTATCTGATTCCGAAGGAATCTGTGCCCTTAAAAGACTTTCCCATATGCGAGTAGATATCTCATCAACATTGTTTGCATGTGCCAAATTTATCATTTCCAAAAGGGTAATCATTCCTGTTATAATAAATCGCTTTTTCATATATTTGCTCGCTTGATTTCGGCAGGGATTGTTTTATTAATAGGCACACGGTTCCTATCATTAGGCTGTTTTAGCTTTGGTGCTAATGCACAAGCCGATAAAAGGTTTGCAATCAAAATTACAAGAATGATCGACTTCATTTTAATATTACTCTTTTTTACTATTATATACATCCTGATATTTATTGTCATTATTCCTATTTTGAACATAAAGTAAAGTGCATGGTGTGTAATTATTTTACTTTTTTATTCCATTTTAATTTATGAAAATAGCTCAATTTCAGTGCAAATATTTTTTACTTTATGATTGGATATCCTTATTATTTTGTCATATGGATATTAGGGGCGTTTGTTACGGGAACCATTGCTTTTTATCTCATCTAGTTTTTATGTCTCCATAGATGTCCAAATGTAATGCCTTTTGCGAGAGAATTGGCCATGCTTGATAGTTTGAGTAACAGCATGATGGATATAATGGACAAGATGAGAGCTCCTCCAAACATGGAGCTTACATTTTGGTCGTAATCGAGTTTCATATCGCTCAAATAGTTTGCAAAGATATTCATCATCAGATTAAATACAGAGGCTAAGAGTAGAAAGAGGATTATATAATTGACGACTTGTACAATCCATTGCTCGAAAAAGCGATGAGTTGGTTGCCAGAGTAGAGCAATAATGAAGATTGGTCCCAATCCTACGAGAAGTGCAAGTGCGATTTTTGTCAGGAGCACGAGACCACCACCGATTGCGACTACGAGGCTTGTTGCTAGCAAGATGAGGATTCCTAAGAGACTGTAAAGCAGTCCATTGGACTCGAAGAAGACGGTTTCTTGGAAAAGACGGCCTGCATATTGGAATCCTCCGCCTGCTGTTTTGTCAAGTAAATTCATTAATTGTGTATCATTGAGTGGATTTGTTATGAGCGCTTTTGATAACTCATAGGGCATTTGTGTTATCAAATTGGCAATTTCATTTTGATAAAGTCCTGTGGTAAGAGCTATTGAAGTAATAATACTTATCCGTAGGAAACGGTTTACGAATCCGGAGAGAGGCATATCGATAGCGCCCCGGATGATGAGCCAACCATAGATGATGAAAGCGATTGTGATACCGATTGATACAAAGGGTGTAATTGTAACAATTGCTTTTGAGGAAATATCCGTGACATATGTTTTTGTTATCTGATCAATTTTATTGAAAAGTTGCGTGAACACTGTAAAGTCCATGGAATTCCTCTTTAACGAATTTTCAACTTTTTATATGCTTTTTGAGCATTTTTCGTTGAATTTTTTTAAGGATAAAATGAAACTTCGTAGACCTTTTCGATCTATGAGAGAGAATTGAGTATTACGCATTAACTTTTTCTTTTTACGAGCATACAGGAAAAATAATATACAAAATATTGCTACAAAAAGCTTTACCTAATGAATCTTATGGTAGGCATGTTCGTGTTTTTACTATTCAAAATTTTTATGTTATGTTTATCTTTCTGTTGTTTGATAAGTGTATGTTCAGCATTGCGTAAATGTGTAACCATTTGTAGTTTTGCTGTTTCATTTTGTAGCATAGCAAGCATTCCAATTATATGTGCTTGTAACTCGGCAATACTTTTTAGATCTTTTGTTGTCGTGATCTCGTTTAATAGTTCTTCAATTTGCTGAAAACGATTGTTTGCTTCTTGAAAAGTTTTTAAACTTACGGCTTTATCAGTGATGGCTGCATATTGGATACGCTTGTTGATAAAACTGCTAGATTCATGGATAGTGACAGGAATTTCTTCTTCTTTTAAAATATTTTCAAGTGATGTAGATAGAGCAGAAGTTTTATTTCTATTGTAGAGATTCTCTGGATTTTTGAGAAAAAAGCTACTGTGATCTGTTTGTACATTTTTAAGTTTTTTAGTGTCGAATTTTTGGCTTCCCGTTATAGACTCGTGTATCTTTTTTACTTCCTCAAGGTGTTTTTTTAGCATATCGAGAAGTTGGGCATCAGGTGGCGCTTTCTTTTGCTGTGGAGTTTTTTTAGACTTTGATGTATTTGAAGATGAACTTCCAAAAAAATTGGGCCACTTCGTTGGAACGGATGCCGATAAATCCGCCGACCCAGCGCCCCAAACCCAAGCCATCGCTGGGTTTGAAACCCCTAAAGTTATTACAACTACTATTGAAATGACCTTTTTTTTCATGTTTCCCTCCTGTCATTTTTTGCGTGCTGTAAGAAAATTGGTAACCATATTGCCGGATCATCACCAACTTCTGCGATAATGCTTTCGGCTAACTCTGCGTTATCAGGCGTTCCTGATAACACTAAGAGCTCGTCACTAAAGTCGTGTTCGATGGTTTTTCCATCGCGTGTTAGATGGAATTTACCAAGATTCAGTTCTGCAAGCGCAGATTGATCACCCTGCTTAATGAGGAATTGGCGACTAAACTCACCAAGTCCTTTAACGAGTTCAAATTCGGCATCTGTTAGTTTAAAGCCTTTTGTATAATCTTCATAATTTGCTTTGGGATTGGCTAGAAAAATATAAGTTGCACACTGTTGAATGAGTGTTTTGGCAATATTACTTTCCAAGGCATCGCTAGGCTCTTGTGTTGCATAAACAAAAATACCATTTTGTTTACGGATGGTCTTTTGTTTATTTTTGGCTAAATCTTCAAAGTACGGATCTTGCAAAGGCTTCCAAAACTCGTCAAAGATATACATAAACCGCTGTCCGCTAATCATGCCTTCTGTGCGGTAAAGCAAATACATCATCACTGGAGTGCGAGTTTCAAAATTATCTAAGAATTCCGTGATATCAAAGCCGTAAATTTGATGTGTTGAGAGATCAAGAGCATCATGGGGATTATCAAACAACCACCCATAATCACCACCTTCACACCATTTTAGTAAGCGAGCATGAACAGATGGGTGAGCATTATAATCACTTAAACGTGGATTTGGTAAAAATTGTACTAGAAAGGACAAACGACGGAGTGATCGGTCAATGTTAGCACTCATAACAGACATAACTGCTTTGTTAATTTCTTCTTCGTCGTGATGCGTGACTTCACCACCAGCTTCTGCCAATTTTTTAACAAATTGTTTCAGAAAAATAAGATTTTCTTGTGTGGGTGGGAGTTGGAAAGGATTGAAACCACTTTTTCTGCCTGGCTTGAATGTTAAATATTTTCCACCCATCGCCCGAATGGCAATTTCCATGCCACGATCTTTATCAAAAACAACAGTTGTCGGCTTAAATTTTTGTGCTTGTGCTAACAAAAAGCCGAGTAACACGGTTTTACCGGAACCAGATTGTCCGATAAGTGCGGTATTACCAAGTAAACGTTTATCTGTCGAGTCCTCTTCAAGTTTGGAGGCATGAAAGTTGAAATAAAGCGGTGTTTTACTGGTTGTTTTAAGAATTGTGACGGCTGGTCCCCATGGGTTGCCAGTGGGTTTTCCTGACATAAAATTATGAAAAGATGAAAATGACAAAAAGTTCAATGATGTAATCGGAGCAGGACGTGGTCTCCATTTCCAATTGCCAGGAAGTTGTGCCCAATAGCCAGCCTCTATCGCTAAGTCTACAGGTTTGGGCAGTACCGCAACGTCTAGTAATGCTGCACTTGCTTTGGCCATATGGTCGCGAACTTGTTGAATTGTATCACCATAGATCGTCAATGTGCAGTGATGTTCTCCCATGACAAAATGCCCACTGATAAGCTGGTTTAGTGCTTCGTCAATTTGTTCAATTTGGCTCGTTGCCACATCTCGTGCATCAATAAGATTACGCTGATGCCGTTGTAAATAGTCTTTAGCAGCATGTCGGGAGAGCACTGAAAAGCTCTGCGTCAATACGAACTCGAAGTCACTTTCCAACAAAACATTTAATTGTCCTGGTTTGGTTGTTGCATCATATTCTTTAATTTCAAGCATTCCAAATCGACGCATTCCACTGGTTGTTCGCAGTTCACCAAGAGCGCCCCATTTTGAGAAAAAAGGTCGATTGACAGACATATAGTCAGCAAAACGGTCATGGCAAATTGGCATAGGGCGATATTCACCATTGACAAGCATTCCAAGGAATTCAAGTACAGAAGAATAAGCATGCCCATTTTTTTCATAAGCACCAAGAAGTTCTGCACCGTAACGGTTTAAAGATTGGCCTAAAGTACGATTGATGTCATTGAGTTCTTTGATACATGTGTCTTGTCGCATCTTTTTTTGATCAAACGTTTCACGTTCATGTTTAGAAAAGAACGACATAATTTTATCCGCTATCGGTTGAAAAATGACAGTCAGATATAAATCATTGACCATCAAATTATAACCAGTAAAGCTTTGTCGATATTTTTCATCAAGTTGATAGCAAAACATTTGATCAAATGTTGAATCAGGATATTCATAAACACGGCGGCGTACAATATGCGTCCAAAATGATAAATTGGCTGATGCAAGACCCCGTAGAGTATTGTTAAGCTCTTTTATCCATTGAAAAATATCTTCTTCTGAAGCGCTTTGATGCGAACGCCCATCAATTTTCCAAATTGACAAATATTCCGCATTTTTAGTAGAAATAATCGTATCTGTAATATGATGTGAATAAGGCAGAAACAGGCTTACAGGTGTCTCTGATGCAAGGCGTTTGCTGCTTTCAACAGCTGTCATGTTTATCTCCTTTTACTATAATCAGAGGGACTATAACTTGATGCGCCCCAAAAACCTTTGTTGCGATTGCGAAATTTAGTATCGATCCATAACCACCAGATACGAAACGCCTTATCATCGTTTTTAGTAATTTGCACCATAATAAACCATAATGGAGGTGCTATAATCCACAAAAAGATACTTACTGTCATAGCAATAACAGCAACCCCCATAACCATAACGATAAATGGCATCATGGGGACACCCCATATCGTTGGAACACGTGTTGCTCCCTTGAATAGGGGGAATTCTTTTTTTTCTTGCGATTTCATGGAATGTTCTCGTCACTGGAGGTGAAATAATATGTGGCTAATATAAAAAGCTGCACCAGCAATAATGACACTGAATGCCCATCGCATAAATGTAGCTCTTGCGATAATGCGAAATATATAAATAAGCAAAAGTAATAAAAGAATGATAGCAGCAACGATAGGAATAATTATACTTAATCCATATTGCATCCCTATGAAAACATCTAAACTCTTTGTTTCCGTCTGAGCATATGCAGATTGAGTTATTAATAACATAATCAAAGTTATAAAAATAGCACTAATCTTACATATTTTTGATTGAAGCGTATTTAATTGTTTCATATCTTTTATCCCCTTTTAATTAAAGTTGCTATAAATAATATTCCTTTTTTCGTAGTATGAGCGATATTATTACTGGTACAAATTTATAATCAACGAACATTAAAAACATTACGTATTATACTAATTTATGCTCGACCTGTAAATAGCATTGTAGCAAGCTGGCTTGCTGAGCCAGCGATGACAACGCCGACTGCCCATCGTATAAATGTATCCCTTTCAATGTAGCGTCCTGCGTAACCAATTGCTAAGCACAAAAGTATAACAGCAGCAGCAATAGGAATAATATTGGTA
>NZ_JBHIPD010000027.1:6612-13004 GCF_042195865.1 Bartonella sp. AP36NXGY
TTTTAGCATTATCTATTGCTGCATATGCGGGATGCGTTATAAAAAACGCAGTTATAGATGCAGAAATTGCAATGATTCTGTTGTTATTTTTTGATTGAAGGTTGATTAGTTTTTGCATATTTTACTCGTATTAAGTTCTTATGAATGCTTTATATTTAACATTATAAACAGAATAGTATTTACTATGTTAATAATTATTGGATGAATTTTCACCTTAAAAACATTTTGTGTTATATTTATTCATGCTTTACCTGTAAATAGCATTGTAGCAAGTTGAGTTGCTGAGCCAGCGATGACGACGCCGACTGCCCATCGTATAAATGTATCCCTTTCAATGTAGCGTCCTGCATAACCAATTGCTAAGCATAAAAGTATTACGGCAGCAGCGATAGGGATAATATTATCAATAAGATCTTTTTTCAGGGCCCCTAAAGCGTTTTTAGCATTATCTATTGCTGCATATGCAGGATGCGTTATAAAAAATGCAGCTATAGCTGCAGAAAGTGTAGCGATTTTCTTATTATTTTTTGATTGGAGATTAATTAGTTTCCGCATATTTTACTCTTCTTAAGTTCTTATGAATGCTTTGTATTTACTATTATAAATGAAATAGCATTTTACCATGTTAATAATTATCAGATGAATTTTCACCTTAAAAACATTTTGTATTATATTTATTCATTGTTTAAATAGCATTGTAGCAAGTTGGGTTGCTGAGCCAGCGATAACAACACCAATTGCCCATCGTATAAATGTATCCTTTTCAATGTAGCGTCCTGCGTAACCAATTGCTAAGCACAAAAGTATAACAGCAGCAGCAATAGGAATAATATTGGTAGTAAGATCTGTTTTGAGAGTTTCTAAAGCTGTTTTAGCATTATTTAACGCTGCATATGCAGGATTTGTTACAAAAAATGCGGTCATAGCTGCAGAAAATGTGGCGATTTTCTTATTATTTTTTGATTTAAGGTTGATTAGTTTTTGCATATTTTACTCGTATTAAGTTCTTATGAATGCTTTATATTTAATATTATAAACAGAATAGCATTTTTCTATGTTAATAATTATTAGATGAGTTTTTACATTAAAAACATTTTGTATTATATTTATTCATGGTTTACCTGTAAATAGCATTGTAGCAAGTTGGGTTGCTGAACCAGCAATAACAACGCCAATTGCCCAGCGCACAAATGTATCCTTTCCGATATAGCGCCCTGCATAACCAATTGCTAAGCACAAGAGGATAACGGCAGCAGCAATAGGGATAATATTTTTAATGAGGTCGTCCCGTAAAGACTCTAAAGCAGTTTTTGCATTTGATAATGTTACTTGAGCATACACAGGATTGGACATAAAAAACACAGTTAAAGCTGCAGAGGTTTTAGTAGCTTTATTCCGAATTATTGTTTGAAGAATTTTTGATTGTTTCATATTGTTGATCTCAATTTAAATTGTTCTTTAGAATAAAAAGATATTTTATACAGTATAACTTTAATAGTCATTCTCATTACGCTTTTATGAATAACATATTTGCAAGTTCAGCTGCTGAACCAGCGATAACGACCCCAATTGCCCACCGTACGAATGTATCTTTTCCGATGTAGCGCCCTGCATAGCCAATTGCTAAGCACAAAAGTATAACGGCAGCAGCAATAGGGATAATTCCTTTCAAGTCTTTTTGGAGCGCTTTTAAAGCTGTATCTGCGTTTTTCAAACCTTGTGCTGCTTGAGCCCATACGGGATTGTTCATAAAAAATACAGTTAAAGCTGCAGAGGTTGCGATAATTTTATTATTATTATCGTTCAATTGAAAATTGATTAATGTCCTCATATTGTTCAACCTTATCAAATTGCATTTGGCGTAAGTAGTTTTTCCATGAAATAAGGAATAATTTTATTGATGTGAAATAAAAGCAGTGAAACCTAAATTTCTTTTTTACGAAAGAAGCATTTCATGTTTCAAAAGATTTATTAGGTGGATTTAAATAATAAATCAGCAAGTTCAGCTGCTGAACCAGCGATAACAACACCGATTGCCCACCGTACAAATGTGTCTTTTCCGATATAGCGCCCTGCATAACCAATTGCTAAGCACAAAAGTATTACGGCAGCAGCGATAGGGATAATCGTTTTTAAATCTGTTTGAAGCAGTTCTAAAGCTTTTTTTGCAGGATCTAAACCCGCTGCTTGGGCAGATACAGGATTGGTCATAAAAAATACAGTTAAAGCTGTAGAAAATGCAGCAATTTTATTACGAGCTGTTGTGTGAAGAATATTTAATTGTTTCATGTTCTTTATCCTGATTAAGATTAAAACTCCCACAAATGACCCCTCGTTCATGAAGAAACTTAAAAAGATATTTTGGATCAGCCCAAGTTCTTAGTTTTCCTCTTTGTGTAAGTAACGTATATTTATTTGGCTTTCCGGTGATTGGATCATCGGAAATAAACGTGAAATACCATTCTCTCTCTGAAAGCATCACGACTGTAATCTCACGTGCTGCTTTTTGACTAAATGCTATATCAACGCTGTTTTGTTCTATCATTTTCATTATCTTTGCCCTCAATTAGAAGAGATTTTGTTCAATCTTACTAATTAGAGCTTTAACATTTTCTTATCTACCTTTCATTATAATATCCTATCAAAATTCTAGGGTTTCGTGAAAATATCAGTCATCACTCAGCGATCTTCTCGATGAAGAAAAATTTTCAGCTGAAAAAGCATCGTGGGCGCTACTTTCTTTATGTGTAAATGCATCTTCCTCTCCTTTTGAAGAGAGAGGAAGAGAATCTATTTTAGTTGTCTGTTCTGGTTCTTCTTTTTTAAGCTTTATAGGCTCCTGCAAGTCTTCATTTCCTCGTACAGCAGCTTTTACTCCAATATATGAAGTAATTTTTTGCATACGGGTGCGGTTTGAGTTTTCTGTATTGTAAAAATTCAACACAGACTGCAAAGTCGCTTTTTCAAAGATGCACTTTGATGTTGTTTGTTCATAGCAGTAAGTTAAAGCGTTTTGTACAACTGTAATATTTCTGCAAAAATCAAACACATCAAAAAGAGAAAACAATTTCATATTTCCAACATCAATTTGCCCTAAGATTATGTTAAAATTATGTTCACCCTGTTTAGCTGTTGCGATTGTTCCCTTAAACTGAGATGATTGATAGAACAAGTTATCTTTATCATCTGTTACATAGACATTGTCCCGCGTTTCTTGTTCGGCAACAACTGAAAATGTCATGGGAGGCATATTGGATATGTATGCAGCAGCAAAAAATGTAAAATCTGGAACAATCATTAGCAATACACCTTATTATGAAGAATTTTATTAATACAAATGCTAATTCTGTGTTGTGCTTTTTCTCGTTGTCTTTTGATTTTATAAATTTGTAGAATGAGATTGTTTAGCTTAGAATATTCCTTGTGATTATTGCTTTGTTCTCTTCTAAGAATATTTCTAATATATGCGAATATCCAACCAACAAGATAAAAGTGTGGAATAAAATAGAGTACATTACGCCAACCAATATTATTGGAATCACGAAGAAAGGCGCTGCTTTTAAAAAATAATAATCTTTGATACTGTATTGAAGCTGTTTGTTTTATATAATTCTCTAGTTGCAAAAATTTTTTCAAAAAAAATTTATACGAAGTAAAAAGCCGTTGTGTATGAGGGGAGGTTTTCTCGTCATAATGAACTACACTATCATTATACAGAGAGGGCTTGTTCTTTGTTGCGTATTGCCATAACTTATAGAGCGACGATTTATATTTACTTTTGACTACTGATTCATAAGAGTCAGAGAGGTGTAATGGTGCTTGAGCACTGCATTTAGTAGTTCCAGCAATTGAACTGAAAAAAGATGCAGTGGTGGTAATTGATATACCAATAAACAGCTCTTTGTGGTCCAAAGCACATCTCCGTCAAAGTGATATATGTATCGTAATTTTAATTTCGATAATAAATAGACAGAAATTGTCTATAATTGTGTTTAAAATATGGCAAGAAAATATTCTTTTTTGCAAGGGGAGTAATTAAGGTGAATGATCTCAAAAATATGAATTTTGATGAACTACAAGAGATGCGTACACAAATCGATGTGGAATTAAAAAAACGGCAAGCAAAGGAAAAGCAAAATGCGCGACGAAAAATTCTTGAAATTGCTAATGCCCATGGAATTGATATCGCTGATCTTGTGAGCAAAGAGCGCCATTATAGAAATCCCAATAACCAATGGGAATTATGGAATGGGCGTGGACGTAGACCTAAGTGGATTAAAGAGTGGTTGGAGAATGGGTATACACTTGATGAACTCGAAGTAACGTAACACGTGTGCGATCTTTACAAGATAAGGGAATACCAAGGAATGTAAATGCAAGAAGTATGCTCTTTTGGGTAATTTAATTGTATAAACATACTGAACTAATATATTAAAGTATTGAGTTACCAAATACAATGATAGGGAGCGTGAAAAAGTTTATTTAAATGCAAAAGGTCTTGTTGTTATAATCTGGAAAGCATAATGATGATGCCAGATTGGAATATTGTAATTGCTTTTGGCATGTGAGAGAGGGGGGATATTTTACTTCTTTTTATCGTTTCATTAACGTTGCTCTTTTTAGTCTATGTAAATAAATAGTTTTATTGATTATTTACAAAAATGGTCGAAATGAGAATAATTTATTGCATAGGGATTTTAACTCAATATGTAAAATGATAATTTTATCAATTAATATGTTAATAAATTAGCATACTTATATTTTTGAAATACTGTTCTGTAGAACAAGCCTGATGTTATAGATTTTGTTTGGTCTTTTTTCTGTGAGATTATATATGAGGCATTTACTTTATTTATCGTTCGTTTAGTTGAGATGAGTGAGTATGTAGAAAAATGGAAAATTTCTATGGCTGTTATGGGTTTTATAGAATTTATGACATATTTCTGAGCGTTTGTGATTAAAATTCATTTATGAGCGTTTATGAATAATGAATAAAGAGCGTATTTGAAAATAAAAGGATTGGATTATTTCTATTGCAGTTTATCTTCTTTTATGGTGTGAAATAGGGGAATGATATGCGGTTTTACAATTGTGTGTGATGGTATAGAGTGCGGAACACTTTGTTATATATCGGAATATTTTTTCTAAAATTGTATGGTATTCCACAATAAGTTAAAGAGTTTGTCTGAGAAACAGAATGCCCCAAACGGAATGCATTTGTGTTTCCAATTTACGCGCTTTTTTAAAAGAAAAGTTTTTCAATGCAACGAAGCTTATTTTATGGCGCTTCTCGTGAATAGTATAACGTAAAAGCCCCTATGAGCATATAAAATCCATTGTACACCACCATTTTTACTTCAATAAAAAGTATAAGCCGGTGCCATTATACACTTTACTCGCCTCCAATATTGCTAAAGTCCTTAGTTCTTGAGAGAGGGAGGCTTTTTGTTGCTTTGTTTAATTGTTTTTATTTATACGACACTCTCACTTGTGATGTGCAAGCGAATGATTTTGATTGCTTCAACATGAGAGAGATTTGAAATAAGGGTATTTTATGATCTTTAGATTTCTCACTCAATATGAGAACAATGAACTTATTATTATAAATAAAAGTGTTGTGTGCTAAAAAGTCTTGTTTATTTTATTATGCCGTGAAATGGCTTCTTTTAAGGTGTGGTGATATAAAGCAACAACCTCTCTGAGATATTTACTCAGTATAATATCAAAAAACACAATAAAGTCAATAGTTTGCTTGCAATTATTTTATATGAATCCACTCAAGAATCCATCTTTTTATGCATGATTCATTTGACCATTTTTTATATAAGATTGGCATGTATGAATAGACCATAAAAAGCAAATCATGATGTAAATATTATAACGCATGTAAACGTTCAAATGAAATGAAAAGCAGATATTATTCATAACAGTTTATAAATTTTATGATACGTTTTTATCACAGCACAAATCACATTGTTTAAAAATTTAGTCGTTTGGAATTATCGATAACATACGTTTAAAGATCACATCTTGTTTTAAAGATTGGATTGTTTATCGCATAAAATAACAAATTAACGTTCGCCAAAATTGGCGAGCGCAAAATCTAAAGAGTGTTATAGCAATATTAGATCATTCTATAAGAGGGTAATCGTTTGAAACTGTTATAAGGTAAATTGTATCAAAAGATACGCATTTATAGAAAATAGAGATCATATAATTTTTCCCAAAATTGGGAAAAACCTTTAAAATGGCATTAAAGAAATTAACAGTTTGAAGTAGTCATAAGCTTATAGGTTTAATTCATAAAGATTGCACAAAGGATTTAAAGACAAGATCGATTTTATAACCACGGTATTTTTTTACCGAGGTAGGAAATAAAGGTCATGAAATTC
>NZ_JBHIPD010000028.1:0-10608 GCF_042195865.1 Bartonella sp. AP36NXGY
GATAAAAGCTTTTCCATAGACCTCAGCATTGCCATAAACTTGACCACAGACTTGAGAAAAATGGCGTATTTTTGCATCATCATACACCCTTGCATGACCATAGACACAAGCCTCATCATAGACCCAGCAATTGCCATCATGGGATAGGTTGACTTCCTTTTCAATAAAGCCGCCTAAAGACCCCGCCTTTATATCATCAAAATCTTTTAAAGCACGAATGCGATAAAGAGTTATAATATTTCGAGTAAGTGCATGTTTGATTTTTTTGATTTCACTGGTTAATTCGTATTTTTTTCACATAGAGATACCCTCACAATTTAATGTGATAAACGTTTTCTAAAATTTGAAATGGGAAAATTTGAAAGAGGGGCGCCCCCGCCGCGCCCGTGCTTTCATTTACACTGCTTTATTGATTAGACCCAGACAATCTCTAATTCACCATAAGGAGAGAGACGTTCAGTATAGGTTTTTATTTTAGTAGACCCGCCGACATTTTCACGAATAACAGCAATGCCATGAATATTGGCATTTTCATAAACATGTACGTTATTTGCTATACGAGCGTTTTCATAAACCCTAGCATTGTCATAAACCCGCGCATGACCATAGATATGACCACAAGTGACAGCATTGCCAAAAACTCTTGCATTTTCATAAACGTGACCATTTTTAAACACAAGAGCCTCATCATACACCCAGCAATTTCCCTCATGAGAGAGGTTATCTTCCTTTTCAATAAAGCCACCCAAGGCACCAGCTCTAACATCAGAAAAGTCTTTTAATGCTTTAATGCGATAAAGGGTATGATTACCAAATACACGCGTTTCATTTGTGAGTGCAAACTTCTTTTGCATAGCACAATTCCTTCATAAAGAGATTTAAATTTTTAAATGAGATATTTAAAGGAGGGCGCCCCCGCTGCGCCCACGCGTTATTTAAGCAGCGTCTTTTAGTGACTGATTATCATCACAGATATCATTACGAATTTTTGCACGGCTATTGACAACAGCATTGCCATAAATTTGCACATGATGATCAATATTTGATTTGCCATAGACCTTGGCATTATCATAAATCCTTACAAAGCAACCAACACGAGCCGAGCCAGAAACCTTGGCATAACCATAGATACTTGAATAATCCTTAATCCAGGCATTACAAAAAACATGGGCATTATCATAAACGCGCGCCCAGACATAAATGCGTGACTTGCCATACACATGGGCATTGCCAAAAATATAGCCACAAACATAGGCACTTTCATAGACACGGGCATTGTCATAAACCTTGGCACCATTAGAAATAGTAGCATTATCACTAATTACGGCATTACTATAAACATGCCCACAGACCTTAGCGTTATCATGAATTTTTGCATTATCATAAAGATGAGCGGTTGTATCAAAAACCAATGCTTTGCCATTAACGATAGCATTGCCACACACCTTGGCACCTCTAAAGATTTTCGCGTCATTATAAATTTTAGCATTTTCATAAACAGTTGCATTGAAAAGAACCGCGGCATTATCATAGACCCAGCAATTGCCATCATGGGATAAGTTACTTTCATTTTCAATAAAACCGCCGAGGTCTCCCGCCTTAACATCATCAAAATCTCTTAGAGCACGTATACGGTGTAAAGTAAGACCATCAAAAGTGAATTTTTCATTGGTAAATTCGTATTTTTTTGCAGACTCTTGTTGATTAACAGATGTGATTTCGTTTGCAATGTTAGAGGAAATTGTATTTTGGGAAGTTTTTATTATAGAATTTTTCATTTTAAATTCTTTCTAATCGTAATGAAGTTTTCAATTGACGCGCTATAAAGGCGCCGGGCGTTGAAAACACGGCGATTAGTCCGTCGTCACACTTTTCCCATAAGGGTATTGCATGGTGTGACACACCCGACAAAATCATTATACGCTTTAATACGTATAAAAAACAGTCAGTATTTTAAAGACTTTGGAAAGATTGTTTCGTAACCTATCCGCTAATCGTTAAGTGTTTTCAGCACTTGAATATTCATATAACAAAATACGTATTTATTGTCAAACAATATTTTATCTTTTTTGATATTTTTTTGTATTTTTTTAAATACGTTGTGTATTGATAATATCTTATGCCTATTAGTTGCTTCTTTTATATTTATATGCTTTTAAAGCTATATTATTGGCTTTCTTAAACGATTGCGTTATTTTCTGAATCTATACATTTATAATATTTAGAAACGCTCTCATGATGCGTATTTTAAACTTTATAACCTATCAATTTTGTTACTAAATGAATTTTAAATTTTTTGTGAATTTTGTTTATAAGGGGCTTTAATTTAAACGACCTTAATAGCACCGCGCTCTTATAACAAATGCTTTCATTTGCATTTTTGCTTTCTCTATAGCTGTTATATGCTTTATAGCCACCGCATCATTTTTCATTTTCATAAGAGAAACGATAAATAGGATAATTACGATTTATAGACTGTTATGAAAACATCTCAATAGAAACTGATAATTATAGAGATGAGCAAAATCTCTTTTAATAGACCGTGTCAGTGTTGTCAGTTCCTTTTAAGACCCTCTATTATTTTTTTTATGAGTAAAAATTAAAAACATTATATTTCAATAGTTTAATATCTTTAAAACATAACCCATATCAAGAGTACAATCTTGAAAGATAACCAATGATGTGAATTGATTAAAACCTGTCAGTTATGTGTCAGTAAATTGAACTGACAAAAGTGATCATTTGAGTGAGTCATTAAAACGTGTCTTATGAAAAGCATAGGAAAGTAAAAACTGATTACGTTATCAAAATCCCTTTTATGAATTTTATCAGTTCTTTTGAATGATAACCTTATGATTTAGAGAATGATTACAACGTGCTTTATAAAAAGCATGTGATCCTTTAAAGCCTTTCAAAAGAAAGGGATTATAATCATAATAAATGCTATCAAGACCATTATGGTTATGAGTTTTGACGGGTTTTTGAGTTTTGACGGTTGCCTCTTTTAGATAAAAAAACGATAAAAAGTAAAAACGTTATTTTTCAATGTGTTAATATTTTACAGATCTTAAAAAACAACCTCTATTGATAACACAACCTATAAATTCAACTAATAATATACGTTTTGAAGGGGTTTTGACGGTTTTTATACCTTCAAAACCTATAAGAAAAGTGAATATACATAACCCTCTTTAAACAAAGCTATCATTTTAGATTACGATATAATCTTTTAAAGGCAATCCAAATAAGAGTATCTAAAATTGCAAGTTTCTTCTTTTTAGAATAACGCATATAGACTATCCTTTCAGGATTATATGTAAGCAACTTAACAAAAAGAGGTATAGATTATGGTTATAAGCTCTATACCCCTTGTGAGATTAACATACCCATTATGTGAGCATGCTTTATAAGTTATTCAGTTTCTCTTATTTCCAATTTTGGTAAGTTCTTAACGATTTTCATTGTTTCTAAACTTACGGTAATAACCCTTTGAAACAAATCCAATGGATAGGCAGAGTTGCCAATGGTTTCAACAGCATAGTGATTGGCATCATTCACAATACCACTCTTTTTATCAGTCTTTACACACTGACGCCCCATAACCCATTCAAGAGCAGGCTTGCCATTGACGATATACTCATAAGCTTCAAGAGGGATATCTGTTATTGTGATATTGCTGTTATAAATAACAGTTGATTTATCCTTTTCCTTACTATTCTTAATTTTTGCAAATTTTATTTCAGTTACATAATAGAATTTTTCGGGATTAGAGATTTCTGTCTGTTTTGGATTACCCTTTTTAAAGGTGACAGGATAAGGTTCTACAGTTTCATAGTTTACGTGCAAATGACCGAGTTCACGCCCTGCTGTCACAAATTTCCAAAAATCATCAGCCGTTTTTACGCAAGGGATACGAGGCAATTCTTTGCATAAATTATCAGCATAACGGGTGCCGATAATCTTCTGAATGCAAAAGACCGTAAACATAATAAAACAGATCATCTTTAGTGTTTTTTCATTGGGATAAACGGCTTTTAAATATGCTAATTCGTCATAAGTTATGGCATTACGCATTTTCTTTTTTTCTTATTTTAGTAAATAAGCGATTGTCATACTATTTTTCTTATCAAGCGATAATAATGGAGTGTTTTTTGTTGTCTCTAATATGTAACAGTTCCAATAAATTTGGTATATTCTATGAATAAGAGGCTTTACTTGAAGCTCAAAATTATATTACATGCAACACCTTAAAATTAAGAAGCATATTAGAGTGTATGATTGTCATTTAACAGTGTAATTATACAGGCTTCAAAAGCGGGGGAAATGATATGGTTTGCACAACACATAAAGCAGGTGTATACAGTACAGTCTATGCTTTTCTCTTAGATTTTAGAAGTATTATTCTCATCAAAAAATTAAAAAATTGTTACGCGGTTGGCGATTTTTTCTGTGACGCTGACGATATGGTTCATTTGGTTGCTCACTTTGAGGGCACAATGAATGCATAGATTTTTTTTCACTTTTGTTTTGGCGGCTATTTTGTGCCTTTTTTCGTTGCCGAGTTTTGCCCAAAACATTCGTGAGAAAGCGATTAATCAATCAGAGAGCATCCAACGACAACAAACGCAAGAACAGCGTTTTCAACGATTGCACCGTAGAAACGAAACACATGGGATATTTTTGCCAGACGATGATAGCACATCTGCCTATGGTGCTTCGTCTGGTACAACCTGTTTGCTGATCAAAAGCATTGAATTTGTTGATGTTCAGTTGATTTCTCATACCGACCTTCATGAAGCCATTTCTCTTTGGGAAGGACGGTGTTTGGGGATTGCCGAAATCAATAAAGTGCTCAAAGCGGTGACCAAGCTTTATATGAAGCGCGGCTATATTGCAGTGCGGGCTTATTTGCCTGAGCAAGATTTAAGCGGCGGTCATCTCAAGATTGTTGTTGTTGAAGGTGTGATGGAAGATATTACCCTTGATGGGCATAAAGTTGGAAGGAAATCTCAAGGAGAAATCACCACGGCTTTTCCAAACCTTATTGGAAAACCGACCAATCTGCGCCAGATAGAGCAAGGGCTTGATCAAATCAATCGGCTTTTCTCACGCCAAGCCACCATTAATCTTGGTGCGGGGAGCAATTCGGGTGGTTCGATACTCGATGTTCATATTGAAAAACAGAAACCTTGGCTTATTACGCTTTCCAGCGATAATCTTGGCGCTAAAGCAACAGGGCTTTATCAAACGCGCTTGAGCCTTTCTTTTGATGATCTGTTGGGGATCAATGATCAATGGTCGTTGAGCTATCAGCGTTCTATGGATGGTAGTCCGTATCATTTTTCTCACAAGCGCCCCAATAGTGATACTCTAACGGGATCCTTTTCTCTTCCTTATGGCACTTGGACAACAGGTTTTGATGGGACGTGGAGCCAATATCATTCGAGTGTTAAGGGAATATTTTCCGATATTATGACTGCGGGCAAGTCTTTATCGCTTACACCGTGGATTTCACGGGTTATCGACCGTGATCAAGAGGGAAAGACCTGGCTTACAGGACGGTTGACATGGAAATATTCTGATAATTTTATTATGGGCAGTCGGGTTGATGTTTCCAGCCGTAAATTGGCTATTGCAACCTTTGAGCTTGATCATTCGCGCAAGTGGCTTGGAGGAGAATTAAGCGCGCATATAGGGTTTCATAAAGGGTTGGCAATTCTTGGCGCTTATGACGATAAAGAGCAAGAGAATGCAACAAAAAATTCACCCAAAGGGCAATTTTCCAAATTGTCTTTTTCCCTAGGCTACGTGCGTCCTTTTTCGCTCAAACAATATAACTTTCGCTATAACACGCTGTTTTCAGGACAATTATCACCCGACACATTGTTTAGTTCAGAGCAAATATCGCTTGGTGGTAGTTCCTCTGTGCGTGGGGTGCGTGAGGCGATTTATTACGGCAATAATGGGGCGTTTTGGCGCAATGAATTGTCGCTGTTGTTGCCAGGTTTTTCTTCGAGAATGGGGCGTAAATTTATGAGCCAATTTGCCCCTTATATGGCGCTTGATCTGGGGGCCGTGGCCAATAATGTAAACAAAAACAGTTTTGGCGGGAGCCTCGTTGGGGCAACTCTTGGTTTCCATGCAACCGGAGACATTACGGATATTGATGTGTCTTATTCGAATATTTTAACCCAATCGACAGTGCGAGAAAAGGGAAATGCGACAGGGTTATTTCAAGTGCGGGCATTATTGAGATTTTAGAGCAAAGGGGCGGTAAAAAATATCGCTGCGCTGTTTATACCCATATGGGTTGTTTTTTTAAAGAGATAAAGAATTTTATGAGGAGCTGAAGATGCGGGGATTGAAAAATCAAAAGCATAGATTGGGATATGGATACAAGCTATGGCAGCGCGTTCTTTGTGTTTTGCAGCGAGGGATCCATAAGGGGCTTTCACTTGTTTTAAGCTTTTGCTTAGCTTTTCAGCCTTTGTTGTTGCAAGCACAAGCGCTTGGAGCGCGAAGTCCTGTTGCACAAGAGAGCCAAGGGATTAAAGCAGCTGATGGGGTTGGCTCTGTTTTCCGCCCCACGGTGGGGAAAGCCGGCAATGATGTGCCGCTGATTGATATTGTGCGCCCCAATGGACAGGGTCTTTCTCATAACAAATATGACAGTTTCAATGTTGATACCCATGGCGTGATTTTGAACAATTCGACTGAGGAGGTTTCGCGTTCACAGCTTGGGGGATTGGTGCCAGGCAACGGCAATTTGCGTTATAGCGGTGCAGCAAAGGTTATCCTTAATGAAGTGGTAAGTGCCAATCGCTCGCGTCTTGAAGGCGTGAGCGAAGTACATGGGCATATGGCGGATGTTATTATCGCCAATCCCAATGGGATTACCTGTAACGGTTGTGGCTTTATTAATACACCACGGGTGACTTTATCGACTGGACAACCGATTATTGGAGCCGATGGCGCTTTGAGTGGGTTGCGTGTTGAGGGTGGAGATATCACTATAGGCTCTCGTGGGGCTGATGGGAGTGCATTAGATATTTTTGATCTTGTTTCGCGCAAGATCAGTGTCGGGGGTCCCATACAGGTCAAAGGAGATTTGGCTGTTATCGCGGGGCGCAATCATTTTGATTATGACAAACGCGAAGCAACTTCTCTTGGTTCTGATGGCAAAGAGCCAGAATTGGCGATTGATTCCAGTGAGTTTGGTGGAATGTATGCGGGGCAGATTCGCGTGATTGCCAATGATAAAGGTGCGGGCGTTAAGATGCGCGGAGACATGGTTGCCAATGCAGGCGCCATGAGATTGACAAGTGATGGCAAGCTGGTAATTGCCAAAGCACGTGCCAAAGGAGCGGTGAAGGCTCACTCCCACCACGATAGTGTACATGTGAAAGATCTGCTTTTCTCAGAAGAAGCAGTTGAACTGAAGGCTTTGAAACATGTTGAACTGGCTGAGCAAGCTCGCGTTGCAGCGAGCGGTACTGTTGATGTGGGCGCCGATCTGATCAAGCTCCAGTCCCATGCTCTTCTAGCAAGCGGTATTGGGAGTGATGGTCAACAGTCAGCGACGGGTTCTTTGCATTTACAGGCAGCAAAGCTTGAGGCGGGGAATGGGCGGATAGCCGCCGGTGATCTTTTAGAGATCCAAGCAGCAACAATTGATCTGAGCCGCATGCAAGACAATGATCAAACAGGGGTTTCTTCCCTTGGCGATCTGACCATTAAAACCAATCAAATCAGCGCTTTAAACAACCATATTGGTGCCAAGGGGAATATTGTCTTGAGCGCCGATGATGCGCTCACTGTAGGCGCTGGACATTATAGCGCCGGCGGCTCTCTTTTGGTGGAAGCAGCAGAGCTTACATCACGTGCGCGCTTAGTGGCAGAGCAAAAAGTTGACCTTTATGCGCATCACGGTGCCCTGATCCAAGAAGGCACTGTCTGGTCCAATGGGAAGATAACGCTGGATGCCCATGGTGCCCTCAATCACACGGGTGATATTGTCAGCATGCAGCAGGTTGCCTTGACAGCGGGTAGCATGCTCACAACCTCTCAAGAGAGCACGATTTTAAGTTATGATGTGGTTTTGAGTGCTGATGCTTTAACCCAAGCAGGGACTGTGGAAGCCCAAGAAGGAGCATTAACCCTTCAAGTGCGTGATGGGGTTATCAATAGCGGCACAATGCGCGGTGAGAGTGTCGATGCTCATATTGGTGCATTTACCAATCAAGGGACGTTTATTGCAACCGATGATTTGCATTTGATGGTAAGCACACAAGAAGGCGCCGATCCGCAACAAGCCTTTCTGAAGAATACATCCGAAGGTGTCCTTCAAAGTGGTGGCGTTTTTGTTGTGACCGCAGGGCAATTAGACAATGCCGGTGCGCTTGGCTCTAGTGGTGAGAATGTTGCCCTCAATGTGGCAGGGAATGTCAGCAATAGTGGGCTGATTTACGCCAAAAAATCTATGGACGTATTCAGTGATGGTGATTTAACCAACACACAGGGCAGAATGATTGCAGAAGAGGCTCTCAGCATTGGTGGGCTGAAAGAGACACGTGCTGGTCATATAAATAATGAGGCTGGTCTTCTCAGTGCTTTAGCCGGTGAGATGAAGATTGTTGCAACGTCTTTTGTCAATAAAAGCGCTGAAACGACAAATTCAGAGCAACAAAACGCTACACATGATGAAGGTGCGCATGTTTTAGCGCGGGATGGTTTACGCATTAATGTGGGCAGTTTTGAGAATGTTGATGGTCTTATTTCTACGCAAGGGGCAGTCAATATTGTTGCAGATAGTGTGATCCAAGCAGGGCACATAGAGATTGAGCGTGGTGACCTTCAACTGACCAGCCACGGTGATTTAAGCAATAGTGGCACAATAGAAAGCAATGATACCATTGCTTTGCATGCGCAAAACACTCTGAACCAAACGGGGCGCATTGTCTCTAAAAAGCGGGTTGAGCTCTCAACCGATGGCATCTTGACGCTGGGTGAGACAAGTGAGGTTGGCGCCTATGATGTAACGCTGAAGGCAAGCACACTCACCCAAACTGGGCTTGTGGAAGCGCAAGGCGGGGTACTTACTCTCAACAGCCATGATGTTTTAAGCAATTCCGGTATTATGGTGGGCGGTGTTGTTGATGCGAAGCTTGGGTCTTTAGCCAATTCCGGTCAGCTTTTAGCCAGTAACAGTTTTACGCTTGTGGCAGAAAGCCATGATCCGTCATTGGGGCAAGTTGCTCTGGTTTTAAATGGTGAAGACGGTGTTCTCAAAAGTGGTGGTGCTTTTGTCTTAACCGCAGATGTTTTGGACAATGCCGGCAGTATTGGTTCAAGTGGTGATGGGGTTGCGCTCAATGTGAGCGCTGATCTGAGTAATAGTGGGCTGATTTATGCCAAGAAATCTGCCATTTTCTCCTTAGATGGGGATTTTATTAATAAGTTTGCCGATGTCATTGCTGAAGACAATCTCATCATCCGTGGTTTAAGTGGAGAGCGGGCTGGTCATGTGATCAACAGCTCGGGTCTTTTAGAAGCCGTGTCAGGCGATATGACCTTCGATGTCTCAGCGCTTACCAACATGCGTGAAGGCGGGGTCGAAGTTAGCGATAAAGTGGTGAATCGCAATGTCTATGAAACATCACATACTGAAACAGATGGGTGGTTTTTTGTTGATACAACTACCACAACTACCAGAGTTACAACGACGGTTAGTCAGCAGCAGCCTCATTTTACCAATAATGCTGCCCAGATTTTAGCAGGGCGTCATCTCACGGTTCATGCCGGCGATATCCGCAATAGTTATAGTTTAATTGCTGCCAATGGCAACATTGTGATGCATGGCGATACGCTGCTCAATGAGGGGCGTGATTTAACCGAAACAACCAAGATTGAGACGACAACACGCATTGAGACTACATCTGGTGATATTTTGGGTGCAGGGGTGGCTCAAATAGGAGATACAGACACATCGGAATATGTTGATGATCCTGTAATAATCACGCGCACTTATGATGCTGTTTACGGCACGATTGAAGCTGGTGGCACGCTTGATGCCAAGTTGACAGGCTATATTGACAATCATGCGGTGCGTGAGGGGGTTGAGCAAGTTGGCTTAAGCTCTGGCGATAAAGGTTTGGCTGGTGTTAAAAACACCGATTTTGACGGTTCCAAACCACTGATTAGTGATGATCGATTAGACGGTATTATCAATGGTTTGAAAGGGCACAAAGGGCTTTTTGCACCAAGCACAAAAACACCCGCACCAGAATCCATACAGGTGCCAACGCAAGACGGGCTTAGCTCTGTTAAGACAGAATTGGACCAGACCCAATCACCGGATGTGCCGTTTTTAGTTGAGACGCGACAGGACTTTATCAATCCAAGCAAATTTTTAGGATCGGACTATTACTTAAAAAAGATTGGCAATTATAAGCCTGAGAACGTGTTTAAAAGATTAGGGGATGCTTATTTTGAATATCGTCTGGTGGGTGAGCAAATCTTTGAGCTGACAGGTAATCGCACTCTTCTTGATGTTGAAGATCCCAATGCTCAAATGCAAAGGCTCTATGACAATGCTGTGGAGCAGCAAGA
>NZ_JBHIPD010000029.1:0-9925 GCF_042195865.1 Bartonella sp. AP36NXGY
AAGGAGCAAATAAGAACAAATTAGGTAAAATTATATAAACTGTAGAAGGTGGTCTAAAAGGTGGTCTGAAAATGGCTGTTTAAAGAAAAAATCTATATATTTCAATACGCTAAATACAAAAAGTGGTGCCGCATGCCGGATTCGAACCAGCGACCCCATCATTACGAATGATGTGCTCTACCAACTGAGCTAATGCGGCATAGGTTTGTAAGTCAATGAGACAAAACTAATTTGAGGGTAATAGCTAAAAGTACGTATAAAAGCAAGAATGCATTTTTTCAATAATTTATACATATGATAATAATTTGAAGGAGAATTATGTAAAAGTCAGAGGAAAGTATTCTTTGACCTTAATGCTATAAAATGCTTTTCAATTTACGATAGCACTTAAATTAAGAAGCTGGGAATGTAGATCTTTAGGATGAAAAATGGTGTCAAGATAACTTAGTAAAGATAAAAACATTTTCTGATTCTTAAGAAAGAAATTGTTGCATAGAGTGATTGGGAAAATAAAGATCATCATAAACCTTTTATAATGTGCAAATAGATGAGTAGAATTAGTTGAGAAGTTACTTCTCATTTTTATGGGAAGAAAAAGGGAGGAGGATTAATAAAATTAATCACGTTTTTTATTTAAGAGGGAGTAAAAATCATGTCGGATGAAGATCGGCTGATAGAACTAGAAATGAAGCTAGCTTACCAAGAAAAATTCATTGAGAAACTTTCTCGAGAGGTAACTAATCAATGGAAAAGTTTGGATGAGATATCTAAAAAAGTTGATATTTTAGCGAGACGATTTTCAGATTTAAAAGAACTAGAGTGTTACTGAAGCTGTTATCTTACCATTTTCTCAATAGGGAGAAGGTGCGAAATATTTTTTATCACAATTGCAATTATTTACAGAGGAGTTTTTATTTCACGCATTTTGTTAGACTTGTAGAATAATTTTTATAAGCTTCTTCATTAATTTTAATAAGTTCCAATCTTATAAGGATAGCTGATATTAGAAGACGTTTTTTTATATGGGGTTTCTAGTACGAAAATTAAGAAAAGTTTTTGTAGAGTATTAAAGAAACAGCCATAGAAAAATATATGAACTGCAATATTTTAAGTTTTTTCTGTACAGAGTTTTCTTATAGGTGGGAGGTAGATTTATTCGCTAATTTTTTTAAATTGATACAAATAAAGTGATGTTATTGTTATCTATAGAAATCATAAGTGAGCGCCTATATTTATAATGAAGCGTTTTAATTTTTTCTGATGATCAAGTGATCTTCAGTTGTTTTAATAGAGTGAGGGGTTTTAAGCGACATCGATTATGTTATAGTACAGAGAGCTCTAGAAGTTTTTTTCAAGATCAAATGTACTCTTCGTTATATGTATATGATATTTTGTGAAAAGGCTTTTGTTTTTCGTAATTTAAGATACAAAATACTATTGCTAAAGCACCAAAGATAGACCATGCGGGTAAATAAGTGAGAGTAATGCAAATTGAGGACAGAAAATCAGGCATTACCTTGCATAGAGATTGATTAAGGTGATAGATATCTGTTTGCAGAAGGTTTGTTAAAATTTTATTAAAGGGGGTTGTTGTCCAATGTGATGTGATTACAGAGTGTGCGTTATCAATGACCAATGCTATAATGGTTAGTGTAACGAAAATGAAGGACATTAATTTAAATAAAGGGTGGAGCATATTTTTTCTTAAAACTTCAACGGGACATACGTATAATGCACAAAAAAATAAGGAGTTGCATTATGATAAGAAAATAAGTTTACGTTTGTTTTGTGTTTTTTGAAAGAGGTGCCTAATTTTTCAATAAAAGTTGAGGTTAAGTTCAACAAAAGTAGTGAGGCATGATGTCTGAAAAAAAGCACGAGGAATTGAAGCGTAGCCTTCAAAATCGCCATATTCAAATGATTGCTTTGGGTGGCGTTATGGGGACGGGACTTTTTTATGGGTCAACCGAGGCAATTCAATTAGCTGGTCCCTCAGTTATTTTATCTTATCTTGTCGGCGGGCTTATTATGTATTTCATTATGCGAATGCTTGGTGAAATGTCAGTAGAAGAACCGTCTTCAGGAGCATTTAGTTTTTTTGCTTATAAATATTGGGGGAGATTAGCTGGTTTCATAACAGGTTGGAATTATTGGTTTCTTTATATTCTTGTGAGCATGGCTGAACTTACAGTGATAGGGTTTTACCTTGATCATTGGATTTTGATTGATCATTGGAAGACATCTTTCATTGTTCTTTTATTTGTTACATTTGTTAATTTGTTTAATGTTCGTTTTTATGGAGAATTTGAATTTGTTTGCGCTTTGATCAAAGTGGCTGCTGTTATTGGTATGATTATTTTTGGAATTTTTCTCATTGTCACTGGACTAGGGGAAAATCAAGCGGATATTCATTATCTTTGGGACCATGGCGGTTTTTTCCCTTATGGAGCAGTAGGGGTTGTTTTAGCAACTTCTGTAGTAATGTTTTCTTTTGGAGGAACGGAGCTTATTGGTATTGCTGCTGGAGAGGCATCTAATCCACAAAAAACAATTCCAGCGGCTATCCGTCAAGTTATGTGGAGGATTATAATTTTTTATATTGGATCTATCAGCATTATTATGATAATCAGCCCTTGGAATATGATTGGAAAAAATGGTAGTCCTTTTGTCACAATTTTCGAGACTATAGGAATTCCTGCTGCTGGTCATATTTTGAATTTTGTGGTGATTATGGCTGCTATTTCTGTTTACAATAGTGGCATTTATTCTAATGGCCGTATGCTTTATAGTTTAGCTGTACAAAAAAATGCACCACATATTTTTAGTAAACTGAGTGCTGCTCGTGTTCCTTATATTGCTATCCTTTTTTCTTCATTATGTACGGCGTTGATTGTCGTTGTTAATGCTCTTATTCCTGATAATAGTTTCATGCGGATCATGGCTCTTGCAACTGCAGCAGCAGTGATTACTTGGGCTATTATTGTTATTGTTCATTTGAAATTTCGCAATGCCCATAAGAACAGAAAGGGCGATTTTATTTATGCGTTTGGTTTATATCCTTACGCTAACTATCTTTGCCTCTGCTTTCTTGCTTTATTATTTTGCATTATGTTTGTCAGTGGTTTTGGGAAAAATGGATTGATGACTCGACTTTTTGATATGATAGGAATAAGCTTGCCTTTCCTTGAAGCATATATTCCTGTACAGATGCCTGATATGAGTTTGGCAGTCATTATTATTCCTCTATGGTGCTTGTTATTACTTTTAGGTTATAAACTGAAGCGATAGAGAAAGAATAGCTAATAAAAGGGATTGATTGGAATAAGCCTTGGGGATTATAAAATTTGATGAGGTAACACAAGTTTTTGGTGATTTGTGTGTTTTAAGAAATATTACTGTACAGCTTACCGAAAGACGAGTTGCTATTATAGGTGCGAATGGTTCTGGAAAAAGTACATTTGTTCGCCTTATTAATGGGCTCCAATTACCATCTCATGGTTTTGTAAGCGTTGATGGGCTTGATACAAAACGCGATGCAAAAGCAGTAAAACGTAAAGTTGGATTTGTTTTTCAGAATCCCGATAATCAGATTGTTTTACCATTAGTTGAAGAGGATTTATCCTTTGGTCTCAAAAATTTAAAGCTTAATAAAGATGAAATTAAGGAGCGTGTAGATGAAATTTTACAGCGCTATGAACTTCAAGGTTTCAGAAATCACGCTGTCCATTTATTAAGTGGTGGGCAAAAACAACTTGTTGCTATTTCTAGTGTAGTTGCAATGAAACCAGACTACATTATTTTTGATGAGCCGACGACATTACTTGATTTGCGAAATAAGCACCGCGTTACGCAAGTGATAGAAGAATTACCGCAAACGGCAATAGTTGTATCGCATGATTTAGAGTTTTTGAAAAAGTTTGATAGAGTGCTGGTTTTTGATAAGGGGGAGATAGCAATTGATGATGTACCTTTTGTTGCTATAAAGGAGTATATAAGAAGAATGTCATGATCGGTTTATATATTCCGAGGGATACATTTATTCATAGGTTAAGTCCTGGAGTTAAGTTATTATTTCTTACGGCCTGTGGAACTTTTATAATAATGGTTTCTTCCATAGCGCTTCTTGGTTTATTTTTATTGTTGGTCATCTTATTCTATAAAGTCGCCAAGATCCCTTTCAAAACTGTGATAAAGCAATTTAAATCGATGGGATTGCTTTTAGTTCTTCTATTTGTATTTCAAACTATTTTTAGCGGTTGGCTTACGGGGGTTGAGGTCATATTACGTCTTGTTATCCTCTTTTCTTTATCATCAGTTATTTCATTCACAACAAAAGTGTCAGATATGGTGGATGCAATTGAAGCAGGACTCCAGCCCTTTCGTTGTTTTGGTATAAATCCATCAAAAGTGAGTATGGTTATCTCTATGGCGATCAGGTTTATTCCTCTTTTGAGTGAAAAGTTTAATGAGGTACATGAAGCACAGCAAGCACGAGGACTTAATACTAACATTGTCGCTCTTGCGATACCTTTAATTATACGGACTATAAGAATGGCGTCAGAAGTGGCTGAAGCATTGGAAGCGCGTTCTTATGATGCTGATACTATTGATACAGCATCTCGTAATAATCAGAGTTTTTATAGTAAAAAAAGAAGAATTAAATGAATACAAAAGATTTAGTTTATATTGCTTTATTCGCCGCTATTTATGCTATTTTGGGCCTTTTTCCTTCTATTTATCTTCCTTTTCTTCTAGGGGTACCTATTACAGCTCAATCGATGGGACCGATGCTAGCAGGGTCTATTCTTGGGGCAAAAAGGGGTGCTTTAGCGTCACTCCTTTTTCTTGTTCTTGTTTTGATTGGATTACCTCTGTTGCCTGGTGGTCGCGGTGGGATCAGTGTCTTTTCAGGAATTGCAAGTGGTTATTTAATAGGTTTTCCATTTGCCGCATTTTTTATTGGTTTAATGGTAGAGTTGTTTTGGCAGCGGTTAAATTTTATAACATTATTTATGATAAATACTTTTGGTGGCATTGGGATAGTTTATTCTTTTGGTGTTCCATGGACAGCGTATATGATCAAAGTTTCTTTACTGAAGGTTTTAATGGCTTCATCAGTTTTTTTGATAGGCGATTGTTTAAAAGTGTTGATTGCATCCTTTATTGCACTCGCGATTAAAAGATCTGTTCCTCTCATTCATTCAAAGCATAATAACTAAAATAAATGTATTATTTTGTTATATTGTTATTATATAATATTCATATATCACTATTATTGAATTTAAATATAGTAATTTATGATGTAATTAAACATTGTAGAATCTAATATGATTCATATAAGTGATGTTATTAAAATAAATTATTATAGTATTTTTCTCTATATCTAAGGCATTTAAAGTGTACTTTTATAAATATGATACTTTTTATTAATTATACAACAATAACGAAAGCTTTTCCCTAGTGAAGGAATAATTCAGTGAATACAAAAGATTTAGTTTATATTGCTTTATTTGCCGCTATTTACGCTGTTTTGAGTCTTTTTCCTCCTATTTATCTTCCTTTTTTGCTGGGTGTCCCTATTACAGCTCAGTCTATGGCTCCGATGTTAGCAGGCTCTATACTTGGAGCGAAAAGGGGAGCTTTAGCATCACTTCTTTTCCTTGTTCTTATTGCGATTGGGTTACCTCTATTGCCTAGTGGTCGTGGTGGAATTAGTGTTTTTTCAGGAGTTACGAGTGGTTATCTGATTAGTTTTCCATTTGCTGCATTTTTTATTGGCTTTATGGTAGAATTATTTTGGCACCGGTTAAATTTTATAATATTATTTGTGATAAATACCGTGGGTGGCATTGGGATAGTCTATTCTTTTGGAATACCATGGGTGGCTTATATGACACAGGTCCCTTTGCTGACAGTTTTAATAAGTTCATTAGTTTTTTTTGTTAGTGGTTTCTTGAAAGTGCTGATTACATCCTTTGTAGCGTTGACCATTAAAAAAACCGTTCCTCTCATTCATTCGGAAAAAGGGGCAGTTTTGTACTGAAGAACAAGTTTTTCCAAATGTATGTAGATTAAAAAGCACTACGGAATATCATTCTGTTTTGTTTACTTTTTTATTGGTATTTTTATCTGCATAGCTCTCAGAGGTAGCCATACAAAAATTGAATGTTGCGGCACCAAAATTCTTTTTTCTTTCAGGAGCAGCTCTCAAATAGCCAATTAATATCATTTTATTCAACATGCTTGTAAGTTTTATTCGATTTGCATATTATATGCATAAAGCCTTAGAATAATTTATTATTTTTTTAATATTTTTAGTTAATTAATCACTAATTTTTAAATTATATTAATTGTACAAAAACATGGATAATTAAGTGTTCATCTAAAACTCTTGATGTATATAATACCCTTATAAATGTATTAATATAAGGTATAAAAATGAGATTTGAATGGAATGAAGCTAAAACAAAAAGTAATCTTAGAAAGCACCGTGTAAAGTTTTGAAATAGCTGCATATGTTTTTTCTGATCTATTCTCCATAGCTAAACAAGACCGTGTTGAAAATGGAGAGTATGGTTAGCAAGCTTTAGTGCTTGTGGAGTTTTTTTTTATTACTATTCGTAGTGCATACTGTCCATGACGATAAAGATGGCATAGAGGTAATCCGTATTATTTCAGCACAGAGAGCCAACTCGAAAGAAAAGAAACGTTATAAAGAAGAAAGTTCGTTATAAAATCGAGGTAGGTAACTTATCGGCTTTGACAGATGAACAGAGAGTTGAAGTTGATAAACTGGCTGCAATGCCGGACAGTGCAATTGATCATAGTGATATTCCGTCACTCAATGATGTGTTCTGGAAAAATGCCGTTCGCAATCCATTCTATAAACCACCCAAAACTGTCACAACAGTGCGTGTGGATTCAGACGTACTAGCGTGACTTTAAAAGTCAAGGGAAAGGATATCAAACGCGGATTAACGCCATTTTACGTGATGCTATGCTTCGTTCAATGCACTGATTTCTCCTCCACTTAAAAGCAGGGAAGGGGGAGCCCATATTCTAAAAATCTAACTAGCTCTCACTGCAGAGTTCTCTAAAGTTCGTATTGCTTTTGCAATTAAAATTTTATAGCCTTAATTTTCAGCCAAACGATTCTAAATGACCCAGTATATTTGCGATACACTACACTCCCATAGTCACTAAGATAACTTAGACAACATCTACCACCCGCTAAGACTATAGACATTGTAATTATGTTAATTTTATGAATACCCTTAACTTTCTTTCTTATAAATATAAAATAGATCCAGCCTCAGAATTAGTTAATATCAATGATGCTGATAAATTTTTAGAGGAAGGAACATACCGTTTTAACCGTGATAATCAATGTGTTACCTTAATAATTGAAAAGTTTTCTGTGAACTCGAAGATCTGCTATTGGATTTATGTTTTAACGGGAGAAAATAGTCCTTATAATCCGGAAGTGATTGATTCTGAAAATGACTTTCAGAATATTCCTAACCCACGTCCTAGAAAATATGTTGAACAGAATAAGCAATATTTTGGAATTTTGATTCCTATAGAGTTAACTCTTTTTTCTTCAAATAAAGAGTTAAACAAATTCTTGCAGCTACACTACAAAAAATCTTTTCCCCCGAAAACGATTGATATCTCACCTGATATTGTTGGTAAGGAAGAGTTCGAAAAAAAATTGCTTTTAATTAAAGAAATAAAACTGAAATATACACAACCAAAACAACTAGATTTTTTTGCAATGCAATCAGAAGACAACTTGCTAAAGATGGCTAAACTTTTGTTGGGTGAATTTCCCACGGATGATTATTCTGAAATGGAACTTGACTTGGGTATCAAATTTAAAGAAAAAAATAATTTAAAGAATTATTTTTTGAATCTTTTTAAAAAATATAAATTAAATCCAGCATTTAAAAACATAAGTTTTGTTGGAAAGACACATAATAATTTTGATATAATATTTAATACTGAAACTTTTCAACATAAATTTGCTATTAAAACGAGTAAAAATGATAATGGTATGTATAATGAAGGTCATATAAAAGAAAAATTAAAGCATGAAATCGTAAGTTTTACTGTATCTATTTAATAGAGCACTGTAGCGTGTAAATAGATATATTTATTAAACTGCGTGTACGCAACATAAGGAAGAATACACAGAATAAAAAAAAGTACCAAATTATAATATTTGAATATCCAAGAGCAATATCTAAGTACCAAAGTATGGTATCCAATGAAAAAGAAAACTTGTGCTCCACGTACTTAGAAATGACAGGCAAAGAAACAGTTTCTTTATAACTACTTGGGAAAATTAAAACGACAAGCGCTAAAATTATTAACTTTAGGAGACTGTGCATATACTGATGTAACTCACATGTTAATTTCTTCCAACCTGTTGTATTGCCGCATTTATATTGTGGGTTGTTTTGCAACTCAGAAGGGATATTAGAATTGCATAAAATTGCAAAAACAGTTGTTACGATCACCAAAGAAATAGACGCGAATGTCAAAATACCCTGAATAAAGTCAAGATTTTTTCTTATTCCTAAAAAACATAAAAATATAAAAATTATAACGCCAAACAAGGCTTTTCTCTTCTTATCTGTAAACATATTTATTTCCTGTGAAAAAATTATGATTCAATTTCTTAAATTATTTTCTGATATAAAAACACAAACTACCTTTTAGTCTTTTTAGCATTTGCTTTTCTTTTAATAGCAATGTCTTCTACTGCATCCAGTTGCTTTTAATATTTTAGTTAACCTCGTCTATGATTTATCTATAGTTGATGATAGCTTTAAACACAAAGCTCCATAATTACAAACTCTTGCTTGCATTTTGATACCCAAATCCACCTTTCAACAAAGCCCATCGCACTGGCAACCATTTCATAAAGATTAAAGAAAAGCTCTGTTATTTCAAAAGTACACGAAAGGGAATCATAACTGCCGCAACATTTTTTGCGCTGATGCTGGCTACTCATGTTTTAAAAAACAAATATTTTGAAATTCGCGTATCCTAAAATCCTTAATTTGTATTAATGGATTTATTTACTTTATAAATTTGATACTATAGAGCTATTTTAGCTTCTAGAAATATATTGTACATTAAAAAAACTTTTTAATCACTCTTTAAATGCATATCCAATCCAAAAATGATCAGCACTTTTCACTATTTTGCTACTTTTTAGAAATCTATTTTAAACTCTCCTATCATTAGTTCATGAAGAGTTTTGGTGCGTGAAAGAAGGTCTTTTTCAATCTCTTCACAATACTTAGAAAAATCTGTTGCTCTTGGAATGATTTTTTTAGACATGCTTTCTACGTTGCTCTGCAAAATGCGTTTAAAGGACTCTTTCAAAATCAATAAGGAAATACCTTTGAGTTCAGTTTGATAAGCTTGAGAAGAGGTGTTATCGTCCATATCTTTTCGCTTGTGGAAGCTACCACAAGAGAACAAGCGAAAAAAGTATTAGAGATATCATCATTTGAAGCTTTTACAGCAATAAACCTGTGAAGCCATATGCAAGTCTCAAGTGCATTTTCTTCATTCGGTTTTTGTTTTTAATTTTCCATACAACACACTGCTATTTCAGGCTATTACTTTGGGTTGATTAAGATTTGTAAGGAAAGTTGATTGGCAAGCAGTTAAGGCTGAATTTAAAGACTGGGATTATAAAGCCCAAGGGCTGACAGAAGCCGGTGCGGCTATCCGTGGCATTGGCTGTCACGGCGGTTACAGGCGGAGCAGCCTCGGGCGCTGCCAGTGCCATTACCGGTGCTTTGGGGCTTGGCTCGAGCACCGCCATGAATGCGGCGATACAGGCTGGTGTCCAAGCGCTGATTAACAAAAGCGCTGTGGCTCTTGTCAATAATCGCGGCAATATTGCCGG
>NZ_JBHIPD010000030.1:0-9776 GCF_042195865.1 Bartonella sp. AP36NXGY
TTGTCTGGTTGTTATCCAGTGACTAAATGGCATACAGGGGAGCAAGGAAGCAGTTTACGTGTAGACATAAATGGTATATAAAAAGCAAGTAAAATAAAATAGTTATGTCTAATATGGGGGAATAGGTGAATCTTGATTCTATTGAGTTTTTTTGCCTCTATCCCTCATCTTTTTGAAGCTTTTTTATCGCCTCTATAGCTAACCTTTTGCGATCTGCGCTCTTTGTGTAAAGAGATGCCATAGCATCATTTGTCCAGCCAAAAATTGCTTTGAGTTGTGATACTGTTGCACCAGAGTTAGCTGCGCGTGTTGCGGCTAATTTCCTTAATCCATGCGCCGATTTTTTAATTCCAGCCGCATTACAAGCGTCTCTAAATGTATCGCCAAAGCTTTCTTTGGAGAGTTTTTGATTAGTTTTACTACAGATGAATGTTTCTACTCCAATAGGACCAGCTTCAAGCGTTTTGGCTAATTCCGGTAAAATAGGTAGAAAGACATCTGTTTGGAATTTACTTTTCTCTGTTTTGAGATGAATAATATTGTCTTTGACATCTTTCCAGCCAATGCGAACCGCATCACCACGACGTAAGCCCGTATACAAAAGGACATCAATCCAGACACGTTCATGGGTACCATGGGACCATCTTTGATAATATTTCTCAACATCTTCTTCTGTCCAAACAGGAAAGCCGCTTTTATTTTTAAGAGGAGGTTTTTTGACGCCTAAAGCTGGATTATTTTCCAAAAGACCTTGATCAATTGCCCAATTAAAAAGTCCATTAAGGGCTTTCAGAAAGTTTCTAGCCATTGCTGGTGTTTCTTTGCGCCGTTCAACACCGGCTATGATATGTTTCTTTTCAATTGCTTGGTATGGAATATTTCCTATGGAGTCGCATATCTTCATAAGAATGTATTCTTTTTGTTTCTTTGTAGTATTAGAGTAGCTATGCCAATTAGAGCTGTTAAAGTATTGTTTAAGCAGCCATGCAAATGAACCTTCAACAAGTTTACCAGTTTTTGATTTAGGAAGTATAAGCCCTTGTAACTCGGCAAGTGCGCTTTTGTAGTTATCAACAAACTCTTGTGTTCCATAAGTTCCGCGTATTCTAATACGTTTTCCATGACCAATACGTACATACCATACGATTTTGCCATGTTGGGTAATTTGTTTAACGAGATGAGGGGGGCGTGGTTTTGGCATGATCAATTTTACATCTTAGAGAGTGCGATTTCGTAATATTCATTCTTTGACAAATCTAAAAGTTTGTCTGGGTGTTCTGTTGAGTTTGGTATTGGAATATCTGCTTTAAGGTAGATAAGCAGTTCACCGGTAGGTTTGATTTCTATGAGTTCGCATTTTTGCTTTTTTGCTTCTCTTAAAGCTCGTGCAATGTCTGCTTGCGTTATGATAGCTTTACGAGGTGCCATATCTTTTCTCCTTACATTGAGATGCAATTCACGTGTGGCGTGAATCACGCATTACTTGAAAGTGTTAAGAAGGGTGGGGGTGCTAGGAGGCATTTGTGAAGAGAAGCACCTCCATATGTAAAAAATCTGTAAGTTTATTTTTTAGATGTGCTTAATTTCATATTTCCAATCAGGCAATTGAGTAAGAGCTAATGCGAGTTGTCCTCTATGACACATGCATACATTGGCTTCAAAACAGGTGATTGCAACGCGCTTTTTGTTTAAAAACATTTGATATAATTTGTTTATTGCACAAGAATTATTCTTGAGAGTTGTATTTCGATAATTTTTAAAAAGACGGTCATAATCTTTTTGTGTTTTCAAACTTCTTCGTTTTTCAGAGGCAATTCCAAGTTCAGGCATATGCATATATTCAATATCAATGTTGCTTACAGCTTGCTCTAATTGTCTTTTTGAAAATCCGTGTTTTCTACTTATTGGATTTTTACGAACATCACATAAAGTTTTGATATTGTTTTCTATGAGACAACTAAGATAATTCTCAAGGGACCTACCTTCATAGCCAATGGTAAAAAAACAAAATTCCTCATCTTTAGCAGGCTGTATGATAATATGTTCGATGTTACACACGTTTAATTTCCTTATGTGAAAGGGTGGGGGTGCTCGTAGATATGCGGGGAACAAAACACCCCCATAAGGTTAAGCAGCTTTTGTTGAGAGTTGTTTTATCTCTCGTTCTATCTCTGCTAAAAAGGTTTCAACAGCTTGATTGATCTGTTCAATTTGTTGATCATCACGGAGAACACGCTTGACTTTCATGCGTAAGTGAAAGAATTCCCCCGTAAAACGTGGGTCATAGCTTACGAAATCACACCATTTTCGTCCTGTACAAGCCATTTGGAATTGCATTTGTGCGTGATATTCTGGTTTGATTTCATCACCTATACAAAAGCGCATATGTGTTACTGATCTCGGGCATTTGACTTCGATTAAACCGTCTTCTCCAATGAGACCATCGGGGCTAGCCCCCGCCATTTCTATTGTGGGGTGTTGGATAAAGCCGCACTTTGTTATATTGGCATCATGAATGAAGCCATATTCTCTCAAGGCATCATCTTCATGTTCGATACCCCATCTCATATCTTCAGTTTCATAATAAGGGCTTGTTTCGCCTGTTAAGCGCTCTGTTATGAGTTTGATTTTGTAGTCTTCATATTTGCTCGTAGGCAATCCTTTTGTAGTTTTATTGAGTATGTTGTAAATGTTTGATGCGGTGACTTTACCCAAGCGCGCTTGAAACCATTCTGCTGTTCTTTGTTCCATCTCACACCGCCGTTTGTTGCTCTTGTGGCGTTGCTATATCGGCATCTTGTATAGTAGAATCTGTTTCTGCCTTTTGCCTGTTTTGTTTATCTTTCAAAAGATGTAATACCGTTTGTGCTTGTCCTTCAGACATATCGTCGAGCTTTTTGACGTTGACATAAGCAAGTATTTTTTCTTCTTCTGTTTGGGTTTGTACGACAAGTCTTCTGATTTCATTGATCTGTTGTGGAAAAGCCTTTTTAATAGGCGGGTTTCCATCTGTATCGTCTTCTTTACTTGCTAAATTAAGAAGCATGCCTAATAGGTATCTTCGTGCGTAGGTAAGTGTGGAACCAAGTGATTGTATGCTATTTTTAGAGCCTGTACTGTCAATTGGAAATGTTCCTTCTGTTGAGATTTGATTGTCTGAAGGATGAGACAGAGTTATTTCTATGGTAACGTTTTTTTCTGTTTGATTTTTAATACGATAAAACAAAGCAAATTTGTATGTTGCAAGCCCTTTCTTTACAGCATCAATGTACTGATCAAGTGTAGCGTATTTGCTGTTTGTATGGTTATTAATGGCGTTTTGTTCGATATTTTTATATGCCATTTGCACAGCCGAAAGATCACGGACAAAATTTTGGCGCTCTTGTCGTTTTATCTCTTGTTCTCTTAAATCAAGAAGACGCTCTAAGCGATCCATATCGACGTCACTGTCTAAGGCTTTATTTAAAATACGTTCCATGACAGTTTGTTCGACGGCTACATGATGTGTTTCTTCAATTTCTATTAGGTTAGTGTTTTGTTCACTCATCTTGATTTCCTACATTGCGCGCAATTCACCCGTGGCGTGAATCACGCTTGTGTTAAAAGTTGGTTTGTGTTGCTAGAAAGGAATGTCGTCTTTTGTTGAAGAGTTGCCGTTCTGGGCGGTCATAGTTTGTTTACAATCTTCTGAATTATCATAAATTTTTACATTGCCATAAATTCTTGAATCGGCATAAATAATCACATTTCCATAAATTTGTGTGTGTCCAAAAATATGTCCATCATATATTTTGACGTTATTATAAATTTTTGCATTGCCAAAAATCTCGGCACAATCACCAATTTGTGCTTTATCATAAACCTTAGCACTATCGTAAATCTTGGCACAACAATACGCCTTGGCATCATTATAAATCCAGCAATCGTCTTTTTGACTTAAATTGTCTTCATACTCTACAAAGCCCCCAAGGTCCCCAGCCTTAACATCACCAAAATCTTTTAATGCACGTATGCGGTAAAGCGTAAGGTATCCATCAAACTGAATTGTTTCATCAGTAAGTTCGTATTTTTTCATCTGGTCTTTTCTCCAGTTGAGATGGCGTTATAGTCATCAACGTGTGCGCTACGGTAAACTTCTGCCTTATCGGAAACGCATGCATAACCGTAAACCTCTGCCTTACCATAAACACGTGCTTCATCGAAAACGCGTGCACAATCGTAAACTTCTGCCTTATCGGAAACGCATGCATAACCGTAAACCTCTGCCTTACCGTAAACACGTGCTTCATCGAAAACGCGTGCACAATCGTAAACCTCTGCCTTACCGTAAACGTGTGCCTTACCGTAAACGTGTGTCTCACCGTAAATTTCTGCACGACCGTAAACGCATGCCCCGTAGTAAACGCGTGCGCTCTCGTAAACATGTGCATCATCAAAAATCCTAGCACCATCAAAAACCAGCGCATCATCATAAACTTTGGCATTACCGTAAACTTCTACATAATCGATAACGCGTGCATTGTTATAAACACGTGCATTGCCAAAAACTTGTGCCTCATCGGAAACTAGTGCATTGTCATAAATACATGCATTATCCGCAACCCAACAATAGTCCTCATGCGATAGGTTCTCTTCAGTCTCAATATAGCCGCCAAGATCACCTTTCTTGACGTCCCCCAAATCTCTCAGTGCACGAATGCGGTGAAGGATTTTGCCATCAACTTCGATTGTTTCATCAGTAAATTCGTATTTTTTTTCCATGATTACTATTTCTCACGTTCTACGATTACGGTGGAGCCACTAATTTTACAATTTCCAGCAATGTCTACACGACAGCAAATATATGCTTGATTGTAAATTTTAGCATTTCCGTAAACGTGTACACTTTTCCCTATAACAGAATTCCCATAAATCCGCGCATAGTCAAAAACCTTGGCATTATCTCCAACATCAGCACCACCAACTTCGGCATAATCAAAAACTTGTGCATTGCCATAAACGCGTGCATTCCCATAAACCCGCGCATCATCATAAACTTTGGCATCACCGTAAACGTGTGCATTGCCAAAAATCCAACAGTCTCTCTTATGGCTTAAGTTGCTCTCTTTTTCTATAAAACCGCCTAGGTCACCTTTTTTGACATATCCAAAGTCTCTCAGTGCACGAATGCGGCGGAGCGTTCTGCGCCCAAACTCAATTGTTTCATCAGTAAGTTCGTATTTTTTTTCCATGGTTTAAGTCGCCCTTATCTTAAAACAGTGTCATTTCCAGATACTTTTGTATTTCCGGTTACTTTGGCATTCTCGCAAACTAGTGCACCACCAAACACACGGGCATTTCCAGAGATTTCTGCGTGACCGCCAATTTTAGCTTTTTCAGAAACATGTGCACCTTGGTGGATTGCGGCATTGCCATAAACCTTAGCCTTTCCAAAAACACGTGCATCATCTGCAATCAATGCGGATTCAAAAACACAAGCATCGTCAAAAATTTCTGCGTTCTTTGAAATTATTGCATTACCGCCAATCTTTGCATCATGGTATATTCGTGCATTACCAGAAACAGAAGCTTTATCGTACACTTTCGCGTTCCCATAAATTTTTGCAAGTACGTGAACACGGGCATTACCGTAAACTTTTGCATGATTGAAAATGTGTGCACCACTCAAAATTTGTGCATCATCGAAAATTGTTGCGTTATCATAAACCAATGCACAATCTTGGATTAGTGCATTGGCATAGACTTCGGCATTCCCAAAAACCTTTGCACTATCTCCAACCCAGCAATTGCCATCATGTGATAAATTACCCTCATGCTCTATAAAACCACCAACGTCACCTTTCTTGACTCTTCCAAAGTCTCTCAATGCACGAATGCGGTGGAGAGTTTTGCCCCCAACTTCGATTGTTTCATCAGTCATTTCGTATTTTTTTTCCATGGTTTTACTCCTTTAAGTTAGATTCTGCCTTTGTCGTTCTTGCAAAAGAACGGCATTGCATTGTGTGGTGAATTTTTTGAAAAGGTGGCGTCTTTTAAAAACGCCTTTAGCTTTTAAAGCACATCACAAGGACGCAAACGGTGTTGTTTTTCGTAAGAACCATACATTGCATCATCATATTCGCGCTGTTTTATATCATCTAAAAAAAAACCGTATGCTGTGCTGTGTAGAATAAAGTCATGCGGTATTTTGCCATCAAAACACTTTTGTTCACGTAGTTTGAGATAAAACTCAGCAATATCTTCAGAGATATCTTCGTAACGATTAGTCGTTGGTTCTACGCGCAAAATTTGGACAGCATTATCGGTTTGGTCGATAAAATTGATAATGTCCTTTTCTTCTAATAAAGGACCAGATTTAGCGAGATTTTGTTCTTCATTTTCGCACATCACTAAGAGAATTTCATCAGAATTTATAAACACTGGTTTATTCACAAATGCCTCCATACTGCCTATTGGCAAAAGTTATTTTCTAAGATATGGAGTGAATATATTTTCGTTTTACGGTAATGTCAACATAAAAATACCGTATAACGAAAATTATTTTATGAGTATTCATCTAAAGATTAGTGTGTTTTTATAGATATTTGGAGATTTTATGAAAGGTTATAAGACTGCCAAAAGAAAATTTTTACAATTGTCAAATGAAGAAAAAACAGCAGTTATCGCTTTTTTGATTCGATTAAAGTATGAAGAAACGCTAAAACTGCCCTCCGTTCTTCTTCATTGCAAGACGAATATAGATCATAAAAATCTTGATCTATCTTGCTTAAAGCCGGATACGGAGGATACTCCTTAAAGAAACTGTGTAGCTTCACTAGCTCTTCTGCGGTGATATCACGGTAGGCTTTAGAGTCAGAGTCATCAATCGATAATAAGCGCGTAATAGATGATGGACTCAATCCTAAATGTTGCCCTAAAGCCTTACGGCTTCCATGCCCCATTTCATTTAATTTTTCATTAATCCACATTTTTATTAGCTTTTGAAAATCCATTTTATTTTTCTCTCTTAAAATTATTAAATAATCAATATTGCGTATTACGAAAATTTTGCTTATATTTGCGTAATACGTAAATATATGACAGAAATTTTGGATTACATGATTACTCCAGCAGTTATGATTATAAAATATTTAGGTGGTGCAAAACGTGTGTCGTTGATTTCTCAATGCCATGTGTCTGCTGTTTATAAATGGACTTACCCCTTTGAAAAGCGAGAGGGTAAAGGCGGCATCATTCCAGCTAAATACCAAATTATGCTTTTAAATTATGCGCGTGATCATGGGATAGATTTGCGTCCAGAAGATTTTTTTTATCCCGAGCGCTTGCAGAGATTAATGCAAGAGCAACACCCCCCAATGACTACATTTGCAAAAAGTTCCGGCGTTGATAGCGCGCGTGAGACTTTGCAGCCTTAAGGAGGTGATGATGGCTGTAGAAAAGAAATACGAACTTACTGATGAAACAATTGAGTTTGCTGGAAAAACTCTTCACCGCATTCGTGCATTGAGAAGCTTTGGAAAAGTTAAAGCAGGTGATGTTGGTGGTTTTGTAGAGAGTGAAGGCAACCTCTCTCATGAGGGCGATTGTTGGGTTGGGAATAGGGCATGGGTTTATGGTGATGCACGTGTTTTTGGCAATGCCAAGGTTCTTGGTTTTTCTCATGTTTATGACAATGCCCGTGTTTATGAGAATGCCAATGTTCTTTTAGCAGCTGCGATTTATGGCAACGCCAAGGTTTGTGGTAATGCGCATGTATTTGGCAATGCCAAGGTTTGTGATGAAGCTGCGGTTTTTGGTAATGCTTACGTTTACGATAATATCCATGTTTATGGCAGCGCCAAGGTTTATGGCAACGCCAAGGTTTGTGGTTATGCCAAGGTTTGTGATGCTGCTAAGGTGTTCGGTCATGCCGTGGTTTATGGTAAGGCCAAGATTTATGGAAATGCATATGTTTGCGGCACTGAAGAATATGGTGGCGACAGAGTTTATATGTGTTCACATAATGCAAACGAAGCGCATAAGAATGATGATGGTAAGCCTCGTATAGAGCTTATACCGCCGTTGGCACTGCTTGAAATCGGCAAAGTTTTAGAGTTTGGGGCAAAGAAGTACGGAGCAAACAATTGGCGTAATGGCATGCACTGGAGCAGGTTTCACGGTGCTGCTTTACGTCATTTATTAGCATGGTTTGGTGGAGAGCATAAGGATGCTGAGAGTGATTTATCACACTTGGCACATGCGGCTTGTTGCATTCTTTTTTTAATGGAATGCGAAGCACAACAGATTGGTCATGATGACCGCCCTCATAAAAATTAAAGGAGATAAAGATGAGTTCGAATGAAATTTTATGGATAGCAGTGGTTTCAGTTTTGCTCTTAAGCGGAGTGATGTTTCGTATTGCATTGCATTATCGCGATCAAGTTAAAGCACTTAAAGAGCAGGTTCAAGATATTAAGAAAAAAATGAAAGAGAATGAGTTTAGGTATTTAAAGGAAAGCAAGCAGACAATTGATGAATGTGATGCGGATCTTGAAGAACGTGACAAGGAAATTAAACAACTGAAGCAAGAGATTGAAGAACGTGACGAGAAAATTGAAGAACTGAAACAAAAGACTGAAGAGCATGAAAAGGCGTTCAGAAATGTAAGTGAAGTTGTAATGACACTCGAAGCAGATGTTCAATCACGTGATACGGAAATTAAAGAATTGAAGCAAAAGATAGATGCGTACCGAGAAGACTTTAAACGGAAAAGTGAAAAGATACAGGCACTAAAAGCAGATGTTGCATCACGCGACGAGCAAGTTGAAAGACTAACACAAGAGCTTAAACAGCGTGATGAAGTAGTAAAAGCGCCGCCTCATAAGAATAAGAAGAGTAAGAAGAAAAGTAAGTGAGAAGATAGAGGTGGAAGATATGATACTTAAAAAGAAGTATGAATCTACTGATGAAACAATCGAAGTTAATGGAGTTACGCTTCACCGTATACGTGCTTTAAGAAATTTTAGAGATGTGTACGCAGGTGACTTAGGTGGCTTTATTGAAAATGAAAGCAATTTAAGTCATGAGGGAGACTGTTGGGTTGGGGACGATGCAAAGGTTTATGGTAGTGCTAGGGTTTACGGTCGAGCCAAGGTTTTTGGTAATGCCAACGTTTATGATAACGCTCATGTTTATGGCAATGCCATTGTTTATTTTGATGCTAAAGTTTTTGGTAATGCACATGTATACGGTACAGCAATAATTTGTGAAAATGCCCGTGTGTGTGGTGATGCATGGATTGATACAGGTTTTATTAGTGGTTGTGATTTAGTTAATAGTAGTAAAAAGAAATACGAACTTACAGACGATACAGTTGATCTCGGTCCTTTCAAGTTACACCGAATACGAGCATTGAGAAGCTTTGGCAAAGTAAAGAAAGGTGATTTAGGTGGCTGGGTAGAGAGTGAAGAGAACCTCAGTCACGAAGGTAATTGTTGGATTAGTGGTTTAGGGGCTGTTTTTGGTGGCGGCAGATTACGTGGTGATCACCTAGTTCCAAACTTTAATTACATTTCCAATACGACTTATAAATTGTCTATGTTAACACCACAACAATACATGGCATCTCTACCTTGGCACCGTAGAATATGGGAGCGACTCCGTTATTATTGGGAGTGCGGAATATGGCTTTAGAGCTTCATAAACGTGATGAATAATACAATTCTTTGTTTTGATCTAGGTACCAAAACGGGGTGGGCGATACGTGGTGCAAGTGGTGACATGTTCAGTGGTACCGT